>DASUTC010000215.1 GCA_036374795.1 Herpetosiphonaceae bacterium | reverse complement strand
CGTGAGGATAGCTGATAAGCTGCTGCTGTAGCTCGGACAAATCAGCTATGGACCTGGCATCGACGAATGTAACGGCGTCTGAATATTCGTCGTTGGCTAGAAGAAGAATGCAAGATGTCGTGAGCGCGTTGTCAAACAGATTGCTATCGGAGTCGAAAATAATGATGTATCGCAGTGTCTTGCTCTTGAGCAAATATTTCTTGATCATCGTACCATAATCAGCATTGAGAAACTCTAATGGAACAATGTAGGCTGCTCTTCCATTGACTGATAGCTGATTGGCTGATTTAAGGAGAAACATCGTGTAGATGTTCGTTAAGCCGCTCAATGTCATGCCGAGACGCGACTCAAACTCCTGTAGGCTTGCCGTCCTGTTTTTGTACTGCTGAAATTTTAAGTACGGAGGATTGCAGATAATCCCGTCGTATCGACTATTCCAGTCGTTGAACATGTAATCTTTATGCAATAGCTCAATATTTGTATAATCAGAGCTTGAAAATAGGAGCCTCGCGCGCTCCAAAACCACCGGGTCAATGTCATATCCCAGCAAGTCAAATCTATCTGCATCGGGTCGATCCAAAATTGCACGTAGGAGCATACCTAATCCAACGGCTGGATCAAGGATTCGGCGGCATGAAGGGTTACTGACGACCCACTGTGCCATGAATGCAGCGACATTAGAAGGGGTGAAAAATTGCCCTAGCCGTTTTCTGTGGCTATCAGGCACCGATGCAGTATATGCTTCTTCGGGCACAGAGCTGAAGAACGCTGTTTGATCGATCATGCTCCGCCTGCACATCTGTTCATTGCAGTGTACGTCATGACAAACGATGCCTTGCTACCGTTCCGTAGAACGAGTTGGATAGCGCATTCTACTCAGCGCCATGCATACGTGCAAGTAAGACGACCTGGTGCCACAAACAACGACGGGAGCGGCAATACCGCTCCCGTTGTTTCTGCCGAATAGATAGACGTTGGCTACGGATTCACCACGTCCACATCGCTGGCTTTGACGAAGCCGAAGCGGTGGTTGAAGAAGATCAGATAGTACTCGGTCTGGCCCTCGACCACGGTGTGCTCGGCGGGGTTGAGCCGGTAGACCGGCGCGGCGTAGTAGTCGGCCTTCACCTTCTCCTGCGAGACATAGATCTGGCCCGCCGGAATGTCGTAGATCTTCTCCAAGGGCTGCGGCGTGATGCCTGGCGGATAGGCCGACGCCTCAGGGTAGGCCCGTCCGTACACCGCGATCGACGCTAGCCCGGCCTTGGGCGTTACCAGCGTGCCGCTGCCGGGCGTCGTGTTGCTGTTGTCGGGGTTGTAGAACCACGCCTTCTGGCCGCTGAAGTAGATCGCATCCCAGTCGCCCTGGCGCTCGACGCGATAGAACTGCTGGCCGGTCGCCGCCTTGTTGGCCCAGTTGTTGGCGCGCGTGGCGTACGACTGAGCCGGGTTGATGTATGGGTTAATGATGTACGGCGCGGAGAAGCTCGGCGCGGTGCGCAGATAGACGAAGCTGGCCGACTGGCGCGGCACCTCGCGGCAGTTAGTCGACGTGTAGCAGTAGGTCATCAGCGGTTGGTTGGTGGCGAAGTTCGGGTTGATCGTGACGATGTTGCTGTCGCGATCACCGCTGCTAGGATTGATCGGCGCGCCCATCAGCGTCATGTAGTGCGCCCAATCCCAGAACGGACCCGGGTCCCAGTGCATGCCCGCCTGTCGGCTGCGCGTCATGCCCGGCACGTCGTCGTGGCCGATGATGTGCGCGCGATCGAGCGGAATATCGTACTTCTGCGCCAGGTAGCGCACGAGCCGCGCCGACTGTTGGTACATGCGCTCGCTATACCACGTCGCGCCCTCGATCGCGTAGCCCTCGTGCTCGAAGTTGATCGAGTGCGAGTTGATATACCAGTTGCCCGCCGTCCACGCAACGTTCTTGTTATCGACCATCTGGGTGATCTGGCCGTCGGATGCGCGCAGGACGTAGTGCGAGCTGACGTAGGCGCGCGGGTTCTGGAAGAGGCGGATCGTGGGCACATACGGCGTTTCGGTGTCGTGGATCACGATATACTGAATGTCAAGGCCATCCGCTTCACGATCGGCCAGATCGTAGTTGCCGTAGTCCGAGAGGTTCTTCGGGTTGTTGAGCACATACGCGGCGGGCATGATCCGGCAGGCCAGGCCATTGGGACAGTCAGCGCCGGTGTACTTGGTGTTGCGCAGGTGCAGCGAGTCGGCGGTGCTAGTGTTCGGCTCGACGCTCGCAGCGGCCAGCGTCACCTGCTGGCCCTCGCTGGTTGTGCGCGCGCTGCCCCGGTTGATCGTGGCAAACACGGTATTGGCGTAGCCCAGCGCAACGTCGGCCTCCTGCGAGCCGCTGTATTTCGCGACAGCGCCGTACCAATCGGCCTCGGCGGCGGGCGTCGTGCCGACGGTTTCGCGGGCATACTGCGCGAGCAGCGCCGCGCCGCCGCGAATGTTCTGCGCGGCATCCTGCTTGAGCGCCTCCGGGTGGAGGCCCAGGAGCTCGGCTGCGGCGTGCAGCGTATTGGCGCTCGCATCGTCAACGGCACTCCGCTCGATGGCGTCGAGGTCTTCGCCCTTGGCCTCCTGCTGCGCGATGCTGGCAATGTCGGTCAGATGCATGACGCCATAGCCGCCGGAGGTGCTGGGCTCGCCATCGTGGTGCTCCCAGCGTGACTCGTTGTAGGCGACCGCGAGCAGCACACTTTCCGGCACGCCAAACTCCTGGGCGGCAGCGGCGAAGGCGCTCTGGATCGCGTTGGGATCGGTTTCGGCGACGGGCGCTGCTGCGAGGGGCGCAGCAAGGCAGATAAAACTCCCGACCACGAGAAACGTGAACAGGGTCCACCAGCGAGGACGTTGTCGATGCGGCATTGCAGATCCTCCTAGAAAAATAGCCGGCAGAATCAGGGCGCATGGTCGAGAAACAGCCGATTCTGCATCAAAACGGGGGAAGGTTTGGGGGGCTCCCCCAACCCCGGGCCTGTCGGCGTACGATGCCCGGCGGCGCGCGGCTCTGACACGCCGCCGGACCGACCGACTCTTACTTGCGGTTCAAGATCTCCATCAGGTGAAAATCCTTGATCTGCGGGATCAGCGCGGCGGCCTGCTGACGGATCGACGGCAGGTGCTTGTACACGTTATCGCCGGGGCATGCGGTGGCGACGCAGCTACCGGCGCGGCCCCAGTCGCGGTGGCCGCAGACGCGGTAGTTGGTGAGCTTCGGACGGCACCAGTCGCTCGGCTTGGGATAGGCATGCTGCTCAAGCGGATTGAAGCCGTGGTAGGCCGACTCCAGCGCCGCCATGCGCATCGCGCTATCGAGCGCCTCGCGGGTTGGCTCGCCGCCGGGATAGGGCACGTCGCGCGCGCCCGGCTGGAACTGACCAAGCAGGCAGACGCCGCAGTTGTAGTGGTTGTAGCGATAGACATGTCCGGCCTCGGTGCCATCGCCGCCGTCGCGTCCCTGATAGACGTTGCCGTACTGATCGACCAGGAAGTGATAGCCGATGTCGCCCCAGCCGAGATAGATCGCGTGGTAGTACCAGATCGCGCGCAGGGTTGCCACCGGATTTTCGGGATTGTTCGCGCCTGCCGTGTGGTGGATCGTCACGAACTGGAAGAGATACTGGCCCGTGTAGGGCGGCCAGTAGCGCGGGTCATCTGGCGCGATATAGCCCGGTCCCCAGCCGTTCGGCCCGTCGCGCAGGATCAGCCGGGCGGTTGGCGCGCCGCCGTTGCCCACGCGGAACGGGATCGCCTGGCCGCGCGCGTCCAGATCGGCGAGCGTCGGCGCGTCCAGGGCATCGATCTGCGTGGCAGTGACGCGATGCACCGTCGGTGAGACGCTGGGATCGCCCGTTCCCAGGATGATGCGATACTGCATCATGCTGGCGCGGCCCAGCTCAACGGGATCGGTGTAGGTTTCGTAGCTCGACGGCGTGGCGCGCTGTTCGCGGGCTTCGATCTCGTGGCCGACCTGCGACCAGCCGCTCCACTGCTGTCCATCCTGGCTGCTGCGCACCTCGACGGCGATCGTCGTGCCGGACGGAAGATCGGCGACCCAGTGCATCGCGACCATGTTGAAGCGACCGGGTACGCGCTGTACCTCGGAGACGAACGTACGGCTGCTCTGAAACGAGCCGTCGGCGTTGCGCAGCAATTGAAGATCGCCGTCGGCGTCCGAGGCAGCTGCTTCAATCGTGCTGCCGTCGTTGCGCGGCAGCGTGTGCCAGTCGCGCGCGCGAACATCGGCGGTAGCGGCCAGCGTTCCGTTTGCCTGGAGCGATGACGGGTGGGCTGCGTGAGCGGCGCTGGTACGCATACGGACAATGTCGGGCGCTCCAATCAGTGCGCCTGTGGCAAGCGCGCCTTTCAAGAACGTCCGACGGTTGGGGTGCGAATGCGAACGATCGGCCATAGCTGGATCTCCTTATGCAACAACTGCTGGGGAGTGAAACTGGTGGATGTGATCCGAAACTGTAGATGTCTGGACGGGTGCGAAACGACGCTTGACAAGCGTCGGGCCTGTGGACTATAGTGGTATAGACCACCTGGATGGTTCTTTAAAACTATTTTAACACAAATGTTCATGCTCAACAAGCACAGTCCCGTTCCACTTTATCTCCAGCTTAAAAAGCTGCTCGAAGCGCAGGTTGCCAGCGGCGATCTGCCGCCGCATGGTCGAGTGCCCTCGGAGCGCGAGCTCAGCGAGCAGTACGACATCAGCCGGATGACGGCGCGGCAGGCGCTCACCGAGCTGATTCAGGAAGGGCGGCTCTACACCAGTCGCGGCAAGGGCACCTTCGTCGCGGAGCCCAAGATTCGCCAGAGCGTGCAGGCGCTCACGAGCTTTACCGAAGACATCCGCTCGCGCGGCTTTACGCCGACGACGCGGCTGGTGCGGCTGGAGATGACGGCGGCAAGCGGTACGCTTGCGGCGCGGCTGCGCATCGCCGAGGGATCGTCGGTGGTCTGTGTTGAGCGGCTGCGGCTGGCCGACGATGAGCCGATGGCGCTTGAAACCGCCTGCCTGTCGTTCGTCGGCGCTGAGCGGCTGCTGGCGATGAACCTTGAAGGCTCGCTGTACGCCGTGCTCCAGGACACGTTCGGGATTATTCCGTGCGAGGCGGTGCAAGAGTTCGAGGCGATGCTGGCGCGGCCTCGTGAGCGCGCGCTACTGCATCTGACCGAAGGCGCGCCCGTGCTGCGGATTCAGCGCACCACCTTCGACGCCGAGCAGCGTCCGTTCGAGTTCGTCCAGTCGATCTATCGCGGCGATCGGTATCGCTTCGTGGCGCGGCTGCTGCGCGGGGGAGAAGCATGAAGCGCTCACTGGTCGATCTGGTCGGGCAAAGCCTGATGCTCAGCTTCGAGGGGCGGCAGGCCACGCCCGACGTGCTCAAGGCCCTGGCCGAGACGCGCGCGAATGGCGTGATTCTCTTCGCGCACAACATTGGCTCGCCCGCCGAGCTCCACGCGCTGAATCGCCAGCTACAAGCCTATGCCGCCGCGATCGGGCTGCCGCCGCTGCTGATCGCGATCGATCAAGAGGGCGGCACGGTCACACGGCTGCGCGCGCCGCTGACGACGCCACCCAGCCAGATGGCGCAGGCGGCGACCGGCGATGCAGCCGCCGCCTACGATTGCGCGCGGATCACCGGGCGGCAGCTGCGGGCGTTCGGGATCAACGTCAACTTCGCGCCCGTGCTGGATGTCAACTGCAATCCGGCCAATCCGGTGATCGGCACGCGCTCATTCGGACAGGATGCCGCAGCGGTCGGCGAGTTTGCGCTGGCGGCGCTGCGCGGCTACCACGAGGCCGGCGTGATCGCCACGGGCAAGCATTTTCCGGGGCACGGCGATACCGACATCGACTCGCATCTTGGGCTGCCGACGGTGCGCCACGAGCGCGCGCGGCTGGATCAGATCGAGCTTGCGCCGTTCGTCGCGGCGCTGCGGGCAGGCATTCCAGCGCTGATGAGCGCGCATATCATCTTTGCGGCGCTGGATGAGCATCCGGCGACGCTCTCCGCGCCGATTCTGACTGATCTGCTGCGGCACAGGCTGGGCTTCGACGGCCTGGTCTTTACCGATGCGCTGGATATGCAGGCGGTGGCGGCGCAGTACGCGCCCGCCGAGGCGGCGCTGCGCTCCAAAGCGGCGGGCGCGGATGTCTTGCTGCCGCTGGGCTCGCTCGAATCGCAGATCGGCGTGGCGCGGGCGCTGGCGGCTGCTGTGGAAGCGGGCCACCTGTCGCGGGAGGCCTTCGAGGCGACGGCGCGGCGTCTGGATGCGCTGCGGGCGACGTACCGGATCACGCACGAGCTACCGCCGTACGAGGAGCCGGACCCCGCGCTGTACGACGCGGCGCTGGAGATTGCCCGCCGCAGCGTGACGCTGATCGGGGGCAAGGGTGCGCTGCCGCTAGCCCGCGAGACGCGGCTGGCGCTGATCGATTGTGTGCTGCCGCGCTTCTCGCTCGTGGAAGAAGCTTTCGAGCGGGCGGCGCTGCTGCGCTCGCTGGTGGCGGGGGCGTTTCCCAACAGTACCAGCCTGGCGCTCAGTCCCAATCTGACCGACGACGATCTGGCGCAGGCGCGCGCGCTGGCTGAGGAAAGCGATGTGGTGGTGCTGGTGACGCGCAACGCGGCGCTGATTGCGGAGCAGGCCCGCCTGGCGCGTATGCTGGCGGCGCTTGGCCGCCTGCTGATCCATGTCGCGGCGCGCAGCCCATACGACGCGGCGGTCGTTTCCGGCGCGGCGGCTACGCTGCTGACCTATGGCGATCCCGATGTTTCGCTGCACGCGCTGGTCGATGTGCTTGCCGGGCGGTCGCGGCCCACAGGCAGCCTGCCGGTGACGCTACCGGCGGCGCTGCAAGGAGTAGTCAACTAATGGTGCGGCCAGGTATCAGCGTGCTGATCGAAGCTCGCCGCGATCTGCTGACGAATCGGCGGATCGGCGTGCTGACCAATGCCAGCGGCGTGCTGCCCGATCTGACCAGCAGCTTCCGCGCGCTGATGCGCTACGCCGATGTGCGCGCGATCTTCACGCCTGAGCACGGATTGTACGGCACGGTCGCTCCCGGCGAGCATGTCGCCAGTGGTTTCGATCGCACGGGCGTGCCGATGTACAGCCTGTACGGCGAGCGCCTCGCGCCGACGCTGGAGCAGCTTGCAAAGCTGGATGCGATCGTCTGCGATCTGCAAGATGTCGGCTGCCGGTTTTACACCTATGCCTGGACGATCATCAAAACGATCGAGGCGGCGGCTCAGGCGAGCGTGGCGGTGATCGTCGCCGATCGGCCCAATCCGGTCGGCGGCACGATCGAGGGTCCCGGCGTGGAGCCGGAGCTGCGCACGCTGGTGGGCCTGCACGATGTGCCCGTACGTCACGGCCTGACGCTGGGCGAGCTGGCGCGGCTGGTCAACCACGAGGCCGATCTGGGCTGCGATCTGACGGTCGTGCCGTGCGCTGGCTGGCAGCGCTCGATGCTGTGGGCGGAGACGGGCCTGCCGTGGGCGGTGCCGTCGCTCAATATTCCCGCAGCGGAGACGGCGCTGGTCTATCCCGGCACCTGTCTGCTGGAAGGGATCAACGTCTCAGTCGGGCGCGGCACCACCAAGCCCTTCGAGTGGCTGGGCGCTCCCTGGATCGATGGCGTAGATCTGGCCGAGGCGCTGAACGGGCTGGATCTGCCCGGCGTGCGCTGGCGTCCGGTCGCCTTTCAGCCGCAGACCTCGGTCTATGACGGGAGCTTCTGCCAGGGCGTTCAGCCGCATGTGATCGATGCCGCCGCGCTGAAGCCCGTGGCGCTGGGCCTGGCGCTGATCGCGGCGATCGCCCGCCTGTATCCCGCAGATCTCGACTGGAATGCGGCCCACTTCGATCGACTGGCCGGGACGGGCCGGATTCGTCAGGCGATCAGCGCCGGAGCGCCGATCGCGACGATCACGGCGTCCTGGCCCGCGTACGAGCAAGCCTTTCGCGCGCGAACGGCACCTGTGCTATTGTATGCCGATCGTTGAAAGGAGGTCATGGCGCTTTGCTCCATCACTATTCGCCATCGGTTTTGTCGCTCAATGTGGAGGATTAAATGAAACAGAAATGGATCTCCTGGCTCCTGCTGCTTGCGCTGCTCGTCCCGGTCCTGGTGGCGTGCGGCTCGCCGTCGGGTGAGACAACCACGCCGGGCACCAGCGCGCCGCCTGCCGCCAGCGCATCGCCCGCCGGAAGCCCGGCAGCGGGCGCGACGGCTCCGGCTGCCGAAACACCGGCCACGACAGAAACCACCGCCGCGACCGGCGATAATCTGGCGGTCAGCAAGAGCGGCTTCAAAGGCACGCTGCAATACTGGGCGCTCAACTACCAGCCCGACGGCGGCAACCAGACCGGCAAGCTGACCGACGCCGCGATTGCCGCGTTTACCAAGGCCAACCCCGACATCAAGGTCGAGGTCACGGGCTATACCGGCGATCAGGCGGGCTTTACCAAGCTGACCCAGGCGGTGCAGGGCGGCCAGGCGGTCGATGTCTTCCGTCTGCCGTCGGACATTCTGCCGCTGCTGGTGCAGGATGACCTGGTCGCGCCGATCGACGAGTTTCTGACCGAGGAAGACAAGGCCGACATCTACCCGAACCTGCTGGAGGCCGTGAGCATCGAGGGCAAAGCCTATGCGTGGCCGCTGTGGGTGCCGCCGGTCGGTATGTACCTGAACCTGGATGTCTTCAAAGAGAAGGGCGTCGATCCGCCGAAAGCGGGCTGGACCTACGAGGAGTTTGTCGAGATCGCTAAGAAGCTGACCTTCACCCGCGAGAATGGCGAGCAGGTCTACGGCTACACGGCGGTGATCGATCCCGGCGTGGTCAACTCCTGGCCGATCATCCTGGGCGATGGCGGCTCGCCGCTGAGCCAGGACAACACGAAGTACACCTTCGACAGCCCCGAGTCGATCAGCGGCCTACAGAAGCTCGTCGATCTGGCGCAGGTCCACAAGGTGACGCCGCCCGACTTCGGCACGCAGACCGGCCAGGACATCTCGACCGGCTTCAAGGAGAAGAAGGTCTACGCGATGTACAGCGAGCCGAGCGGCGCGTCGTCGGGCTACAAGGCGGACGGCCTCAACTTCGACGTGATCGACATGCCGATCGGCAAGTCGGGCAAGCCGATGACGGCGGGCGGCATCGGCCTGATCTCGGTCGCGGCGAACGACGACCAGACCAAGCTTCAGGCGGCGATGGACTTTGCGCGCTACCTGACGAGCGCGCAGGTCGGCAAGGATGTGCAGGGCTACTACCTCGCGCCGGGCGCGCGCAAGTCGGTCGAGGTCAGCGACCCGATCAGCAAGTTCGTGCCGTTTGTCGAGCACACCTACATCACGCCGATCATTGCGGAGTGGCCGCAGATCCGCACGATCATCCATCCGCAGATTCAGAACGCCGTGCTGGGCCAGATCAAGCCCGACGAAGCGCTCAAGGCTCCGGCGGCGGAGATCAACGGTATTCTGAGCAAGTAGGAGGCAAGGCCCTCACCCCATCGCCCTGGTGTGGGTGAGGGCCTGCTGATCCATCGAGGAAAAACCCCCTATGGCAAATGTAGCTCTGGAAAAATCCCGTAGATCGCCGCTAAGCACCGGCTCCAGAATCAGGCGATTCTTCCGACGATACGGCTGGGGCTATGCCTTTGTGCTGCCGAGCATGCTGACGTTCACGATCTTTGTGCTGATCCCGGTCGTCTGGTCATTCTTGATCTCGCTGCAAGACTTCCGGCTACGCGGCAACAGCAGATGGGTCGGTATCGATAACTACGTCGAGGCGTTCACCACGCAGAGCGGCGTGTTCGTGACGGCGCTCGGCAATACGCTGTACTACACCGTGCTGACCGTGACCGCCAATATTTTCGTCGCGCTGATCCTTTCCAGCCTGATCCAGCCGCTGAACAAGTACGCGCAAACATTTTTCCGAGCGGCCTACTACCTGCCTGCCGTCACCAGCGCGGTGATTATCGCGATGGTCTGGCGCTGGATGTACAACACACAGTGGGGTTTTTTGAACTTCTTGCTGAGCCTGGTGGGTCTTGGCCCGGTGCGCTGGCTGTCCGATCCGAATATCGCGCTCAACAGCATTACGCTCTCGACGATCCTGACGATTCCGGCGACGGGCGTGGTCTTGTTCAGCGCGGCGATGGGCGGCATTCCCAAAGATTTCTACGAGGCGGCGGAGCTGGACGGCGCGGGGCCGATCCGCAAGTGGTGGAACATTACGCTGCCGCTGATCAAATCGACAACGCTCTATCTTGTGGTGCTCTACACCATCGCCAGCTTCGAGGTCTTTGAAAAAGTCTTCGTGATGGTGCCGAGCGGCGTCGGCAACTCGACGCAGACGATCGTCACGCAGATCTATCAGAATGGCTTTCAGCAGTTCCGCTACGGTGTCGCGGCGGCGCAGGCGTTTATTCTCTTCCTGATTATCGCGTCGGTGGCGGTGGTGCAGTTCCGGCTGCTGCGTAGCGACGTGGAGTATTAGACGATGGCAGTTGCGACAGACTACGCCCCGACCAGGCCACGTGCGCGGCGAAGCTGGCTCTCGATTCTGGCCTGGGCCGTGCTGATCGTCACGACGATCATCTCGCTGTGGCCGATGTACTGGCTGTTCGTCACGGCCCTAACGCCGACGCGCGAGACGATCAAGGTGCCGCCGGATCTGATCCCGATCCATGCCAGCCTGGAAAATTTTGATCGGCTCTTCAACCAGGCGCGCAACTACTGGCGCTGGGCGCTCAATAGCCTGACCGTAACGCTGAGCATCACGCTGTTCCATATTTTCTTCGATACGCTGGCGGGCTACGCCTTCGCCAAGAAGCAGTTTCCGGGCCGAAACATCATGTTCTGGATCATCCTGAGCACGCTGATGATCCCGGCGCATGTGACGCTGGTGCCGCTGTATATCGTGACGCGCCAGCTTGGGCTGATCGATAGCCTCTGGGCGGTGATTCTGCCCGGCACCGCCGATGTCTTCGGCATCTTCCTGATGCGGCAGTATATCCAGACGCTCCCCTCGGAGCTGGAAGAGGCGGCGCGGATCGACGGATCGACCGAGATCGGCGTTTTCTGGAATGTGATCCTGCCGCTCTCCAAGCCAGCGCTCGGCGCGCTGGCGATCTTTACCTTCGTGCGCTCGTGGAATGCGTTTCTCTGGCCGCTGATCGTGCTGCAAAAGAGCGTCCACTATACGCTGCCGGTGGGCGTTGCCAGTCTTCAGGGCGAGTTCAGCACCGACTACGGGCTGATCTTCGCGGGCGCGGCGCTCGCGGCGCTGCCGATGGTGATCTTTTTCCTGGTGTTCCAGCGCTACTTCCTCGAAGGCGTGCGCATGGGCGCGCTCAAGGGCTGACGGTTGGGAGCTGCGATGCTGGTGATTGGGCTGATCTCAGGCACCTCGATCGACGCGATTGACGCGGCGCTGGTCGCGATCGAGCGGGTGGACGATGCGCTGCGCCTGGATGTGCGCGCGTTCACGATGCAGCCGTTCGACGAGGCGCTGCGCGAGCGGGTGCGGGCGCTGCTGCCGCCGCAGCGCGGCACGACCTCCGAGGTCTGCGAGGTTAATGTGCTGCTCGGCCAGGCGTTTGCCGACGCAGCCAATGCCGTGGCGCAGCAGGCGGGCGTCGCGCTGGCGGAGGTCGATCTGATCGCCTCGCACGGCCAGACGGTCTATCATCAGGTGGTGCCCGGCGCGGTGCGCTCGACGCTGCAACTGGGATCGCCCGCGGTGATTGCCGAGCGAACCGGCTGCACGGTGGCGGCGGACTTCAGGCCGCGCGATATGGCGGCGGGCGGCGAGGGCGCGCCGCTGGTGCCGTATCTCGATCACCTGCTCTTTACCGATGATCGTCTGCATCGCGCCGTGCAAAATATCGGCGGTATCGGCAATGTGACCCATCTTTCGCCCAACGGCGCGGAGCTGGCCTTCGATACCGGCCCCGGCAATGTGCTGATCGACGAGGCGGTGCGGCTGCTGAGCGGCGCCGCGACAACCTTCGACCGCGATGGACAGATGGCGGCGCGGGGTCGGATCGACGAGGTGCTGCTGGCCGCGTGGCTGGCGCATCCGTTCTTCGAGCTGCCGCCGCCCAAATCGACCGGGCGCGAGCAGTGGGGGCCGGGCGAGGCGCGGGCCTATGTCGCGCAGGCGCGGGAGCGTGGCCTCTCGCCCGACGACACGATCGCGACGCTGACCGCGCTGACGGCGCGCAGCATTGCGCTGGCCTACGAGCGCTACCTGCCGCAGGTCGACGAGGCGCTGATCGGCGGGGGCGGCGCACGCAATCCCACGCTGATGCGGATGTTGCAGGCGGTGCTCGGCTCCACCAGGGTGCGGCCCGTGGACGATCTGGCGCTGAGCGCCGACGCCAAAGAGGCGGTCGCGTTTGCGCTGCTGGGCTACGCCGCCCTGCATGGCTGGCCGAACAACGTTCCGGCAGCGACCGGCGCGGCGCGTCCGGTGGTGCTGGGCAGTATCACGCCCGGCGATTCGTACCGCGCTGTGCTCAGGCGCGTGTTATCCGCGCCGACCACGCCACCGCGCCGCGCCTATCTGATCGAACCGTAGCCCGCAGAAGGAGATAGCCATGCCCGATATGCTGGTCAAGCTCTACACGCTCCCCGAGGTGGAGCCGCTGATCGCGGCGCAGCGCGCGGCAGGCGTCGATATTCGCCGGGCGCTGGCACCGGAGAAGCACGTGGTGGTCGATTGGGTGCGGCAGCACTGGAGCCTGCCCTGGGCCAGCGAGTGCGAGGTCACATTTGCCAACCAGCCGGTATCGTGCTTTGTGGCGGTGGAGGCGGAGCGTCTGGTTGGGTTCTCGTGCTACGACGCGACCTGCAAAAATTTCTTCGGCCCGATCGGCGTCGATCCGGCGGTACGTGGCCGCGACATCGGGCGAGTGCTGCTGCTGGCCTGTCTCCACGCGATGGCGGCGCAGGGCTTCGGCTACGCGATCATCGGCGGCGTCGGACCAGCCGAGTTCTATGCCAGGACGGTCGGCGCGGTGCTGATCGAAGATTCGACGCCCGGTGTGTATCGCGGCATGCTGCGCGCGAAGCCACAAGCAGATGAACACGCTGTGTAGGGGGTAGAGGTTGAGCCTGAATCAGACCATAACCGAGGCGATCAATCCGTCGACAGCGGAGATCGACACGCTTGGAACGCGCGAGATCGTCGCGGCGATTGCGGCGGAGGATGCGAGGGTCGCTCCGGCGGTAGCGGCGGTCGGCGACGCTATCGCGCGGCTGGCCGATGTGGTCGTGGCGCGCATCGAGCGCGGCGGTCGGCTGATCTATATCGGCGCGGGCACGTCGGGACGGCTGGGCATGATCGACGCGGCTGAGTGTCCGCCGACCTACGGCGTCGATCCGGGGCTGGTCGTGGCGCGGATCGCCGGAGGGCCGCGCGCGCTGATCGAGTCGATCGAGGCGGTCGAGGACGATGCCGCGCTGGGCGCGCGAGACATCGCCGAGCTGAACGTAGCAGCCGACGATGTGGTGCTGGGTATCGCCGCCAGCGGTCGCACGCCCTACGTGCTGGGCGCGATCTCCGAGGCGCGAAGGCGCGGCGCGTTCGTGGCCGGTCTGGCCTGCGCGCATCCGTCGGCGCTGGCCGAGGCTGTGGACCTGATCATCGCGCCGGTCGTCGGCCCTGAGGTGATCTCCGGCTCGACGCGGATGAAGGCAGGCACGGCCCAGAAGCTGGTGCTCAACACGCTCAGCACTACGGTGATGATCCGCCTGGGCAAGACCTTCGGCAACCTGATGGTCGATGTGCAGCCGACGAATGAGAAATTACGTCAGCGCGCTGCCAGTATCGTAGCGAGGGCAACAAACGTTAATTTAAATGAAGCCCGGCGGCTGCTCCAGGCCGCGGATTACGAGGCGAAAACGGCGGTGGTGATGGCCCTGGCGGGAACGGACGCGGCGGAAGCCCGTCGTCGTCTTGCCGCGAGCGCCGGTCATGTGCGGCGGGCGCTCGCCGACATGCACGCCGATGGCTGAGCTAATCCTGGGCGTCGACGGCGGGGGCTCCAAAACCCGCGCCCTGCTCGCAGGCTGCGACGGCGCTATCCTGGGCGTCGGCACAGCTCGATCGAGCAATTACCAATCGGTTGGCTGGGATGCCGCGACCAGCGCGCTGCGTCAGGCGATCGACGCGGCGCTGAGCCATGCGGGAGCGAACGACACGATCGTCGCGGCCTGCTTTGGCCTGGCCGGTGTCGATCGACCCGCCGACCGGGAGCTGTACACAGCGTGGGTAACGCGCCAGGCGTTCGCGCCACGCTTCACGATCGTCAACGATGCGGAGCTTGTGCTGGCGGCAGGGACGCCCACGGGTTGGGGCGTGGCGCTGATCTGCGGCACCGGCTCGATCTGCTACGGTCGTGCTCCCGATGGCCGCACTGCTCGCGCCGGGGGCTGGGGATATCTCCTCGGCGACGAAGGCAGCGGCTACGACATCGGCGTGCAGGCGCTCCGTCTGGCGACGCAAACCGCCGATGGACGAGCGCAGGCTCACGCGGTACTCTCCGCAATCCTCGACCACTGGCAACTGACGGATGCCAGCGCCCTGATCGGTCATGTCTATCGGCCTGAAACCACGCGGGCGATGATCGCGACGCTGGGGGGACAGATCGCGAATCTCGCCGCGCAGGGTGATTCCGATGCACAGGCGATCATGGACCGCGCCGCGCTTGAGCTGGGACGGCTGGCGGCGGCGGTGGTGCGCAGGCTGGATCTGTCGGAGCCGCCCGTGGCCTGCGGCGGCGGTCTGCTCGTCGCCAATGCCGGATTGCAGCAGGGAATCGTCGCTCACGCGGGCGTGCCGCTCGGCCCGCTCCGCACGGTGGACGATCCGGCCCGTGGCGCGCTGGTGATCGCACGTCGGCTCCTTGAAACGCCCGCTTCAAGGTAGGAAGAACGCAGCCGTTCAGCACACACAATGTCGTGATGAAAGGAATCTCACATGCAACGCTTTATGAGCATGGTTGGTTTGTTGGCGATGCTGCTAGGCGCTCTAGCGGCTCGGCCAGCCCAGGCCACAACATCCGAGTTTCGCGCCTACTGGGTCGATGCCTTCGGCGCTGGTCTTTTCAACGAGGCCGAGATCGATAAGCTGATCGCCGATACCAAAGCCGCCAACATGAACGCGATCGTCGCGCAGATTGGGCGGCGCGGCGATTGCTTCTGCAACAAGGCGATCATGCCGCGCACCCAGGCAGGGATCGCGCCGCTGCCCTTCGATCCGCTCCAGAGCCTGATCGACAAGGCGCACGCACAGGGCATCGAGGTGCATGCCTGGATCATTACCACGGCGATCTGGAACAGCGCCGTCGCGCCGCTCGATCCGCGCCACGTCTTCAACCAGCACGGCCCGTCCAAGACCGGCGCGGACAACTGGATCATGCTGCGCTCCGACGGCGCGAATCGCGGCGGAACCGATTACTACCTCGATCCGGGCCATCCCGACGCCGCCGACTATATCGTGAGCATGTACACCAGCGTCGTCGAGAACTACGATGTCGACGGCATCAACTTCGACCGCGTGCGCTACCCGGATTTCACGCTGGGCATCAACATTCCGTCGTGGGGCTATAATCCCGTGTCCGTGGCGCGCTTCCAGGCCGCGACGGGTCGCACCGACCGGCCAGCGCCGACCGATCCGCAGTGGGCGCAGTGGCGGCGCGATCAGGTGACGAACATCGTGCGGCGGGTCTATCTTGAAACCTACAAGATCAATCCGAACGTGCGCGTCAGCGCCGATACGATCACCTATGGCTACGGCCCGCAGACCCAGGGCGGCTGGGAGAATACGCGCACCTACGCCGAGGTGCTGCAAGACTGGCGCGGCTGGATGGAAGAGGGCATTCTCGACCTCAACATCCCGATGAACTACAAGCGCGAGCACTTCGTCACGGAGCCGAACAACCAGCAGCGCATGTACCATGAGTGGAACGAGTTTATCAAGGATCAGCAGCACAATCGTCAGGCGGCGATCGGCTCGGCGATCTACCTGAACTATGTCGGCGCTGGCGCGGATCACGTCGGCGGCGGCTCGGTGGCGCAGGTCCGCAAGGCGCTCGCGCCCAGCGCGGCGGGCAACTCAGCCGTTGGCTGGGTCGGCTACTCGTACCGCACGCCCGACAACCTGACCAACGAGGGCCGACGCTCCGGCGATATTGGCCGCGCCGAGCTGACCAAGGCGCTCACGCAGCCGAGCGCGTACGATCCGATCACGCCGCCGGTCTTCGCCGATGGTGCCGTGGTGCCGGAGATGACCTGGAAGACGCAGCCGACCAAGGGCCATCTCGCGGGCACCGTGACGACCGAGGACGGCACGCCGTTCGATCAGATCCGCGTCGAGCTGTACGACGCCGAGACGGATGCCTTTGTCGCCGCGAAAGTGACCAACGGCTCCGGCTGGTTCGGCTTTGTCGATCTCGCGCCGGGCCGCTACAAGGTGATCGTCGACGGCGAGCGCGTGACCGGACGCCGCGTGGCGGTGGTGACGGTCGAGGCCGGACAGGTCGCCAGCGCCGAGCTGACGCCGTTCGCGAAGGGCCACGAAGGCCGTCGCCCGGTCAAGTCCGATGAGGGCTTCGATCCCGGTGAGGAGCAGGTGTATCCCAACGGCGAGCGCTAGCGCAGGAGCGCAGGACGGACGGGGCGGCGCAAGCTGCCCCGTTTGGTTAACCGGAGTGGTAACGACAGGATCAGACCATGACTTCTTTGCTTGAACAGGAGATCCACAGCCAGCCTGAGGTGATCGCGCGCCTGCTGGATCGTCAGATCGGGCCGGTCGCGCGGATCGCGGAGCGGCTGCCGGAGTTTAGCTACGCGCTGATCGCCGCGCGGGGCTCGTCCGATCACGCGGCGACGTACGCTACGTATGCCTGGGCCAGCCTGGCGGGCTATCCCGTGGCGCTGGCGACACCCTCGCTGTACACGCTCTACCATACGCCGCCGCGCCTGTCGGGCGCGCTGGTGGTCGGGATCTCACAGTCGGGACAGTCGCCGGACATCGTGGCGGTGCTGGAGGAGGGCAGGCGGCAGGGACGGCCCACGCTGGCGATCACCAACGACGCCGCATCGCCGCTGGCCGCCGCAGCCGACCATGTGATCGAGCTGCACGCCGGGCAGGAGCGCAGCGTCGCGGCGACCAAAACCTACACGGCGCAGGTGACGGTGATGGCGTTGCTCGCGGCGACGCTCAGCCGCACGAGTGAGCGGCTGGACGAGCTGCGGCAGCTTCCCGAAGCGCTGGCGACGACGCTGGCGGGCGTCGACGGCGTTGCGCAGCGGGCCGAGCGCTATCGCTACATGGAGCACTGCATCATCATCGGACGCGGCTACAACTACGCGACGGCCTTCGAGCTATCGCTCAAGCTCAAGGAGCTGACCTACGTGGTGGCGAATGCGTACTCCTCCGCCGATTTTCGTCACGGCCCGATCGCGATGATCGGCGAGGGCGCGCCCGTGATGCTGATCATGCCCGACGGCGCGGCCTTTGACGATATGCTGGCGCTGGCCCACGAGCTGAGAGCGCGCAGCGCAGAGCTGCTGATCGTCTCCGATCGCCAGGATGTGCGCGATCTGGCGACCACGTTTCTGCCGCTGGCCGCGCCGCTGCCCGAATGGCTCAGCCCGATCACCGCGATCGTGCCCGGCCAACTGCTGGCGCTGCATCTGGCGCTCGCTAAAGGCTTCGAGCCCGACAGGCCGCGCGGGCTGCAAAAGGTGACGCTGACGCGGTAGGGGCCGATAGAACAAGCGAACAAGGCAACAAAGAACAAAGGGGCAACCTGGAACGAGGAAACAGAACGATGCTGCACCAGTACGCCGAGGTCAACGGGATTCAGTTGCACTATGTGACGGAGGGCAGCGGCACGCTGATGCTCTTCCTGCACGGCTTTCCCGAATTCTGGTATGCCTGGAAGCACCAGCTTGCGGAGTTTGGCCGCGATCATCAGGCGGTCGCGCCAGATCTGCGGGGCTACAACCTGTCGTCGAAGCCCGCCGAGGTGGAGCAGTACCAGATCCCGCTGCTGGTCGAGGATATTCGCGGGCTGATCGAGCACCTGGGCCACTCGCGCTGCATCCTGGTGGGGCACGACTGGGGCGGCGTGGTGGCGTGGCATGTTGCACTGTCGTATCCGGCGTATCTGGAGAAGCTGATCATCATCAACGCGCCGCATCCGACGATCTTTAGCCGTGAGCTGCGCGATAACCCGAAGCAGCGCAGCGCGAGCAGGTACATGGCTCGCCTGCGCAGCGCCGAAGCCGAGCAGCGGCTGGCGGCAGACGACTACGCGGCGCTCAAGAATACGCTGCTGACCGCGGGGCTGCAAAACGGCTACATGACGGAGGCGGATCAGGCGGCGTATCTTGAGGCGTGGTCGCAGCCGGGCGCGCTGACTGGGGCGCTGAACTACTACCGGGCGATGGGCAGCGTCGATCACCCCTCGGACGTGGTGCAGACGCCGACGCTGGTCATCTGGGGCGAGCAGGATAGCTTTGTGCTGACCGGCAGCCTGGAAGGGCTGGACGCGGTCGTGCCGCATCTCACGCTCAAGCGCGTCGCCGATGCGTCGCACTGGATCATCCACGAGCAGCCTGAGCTGGTCAACCACACGATCCGCGCGTTTATCGAGGATTGACCATAGCTTGATCCAGGCGCACGGTCGGCAGACAGCAAAGCGGGACACGCATGGCGCGTGTCCCGCTGTCGATCAATGCGATCGATGTCAGGCGCGAGCGTAGTAGCGGCGAATGAACAGCCCCGACAGCACCACGACGATCGCATAGGCGATCAGCAGCCACGGGCTATCGAGCAGCTTGTCGGTCAGGCCAGTGTCGGGCAAGGTCTGCGCCTGCTGCGCCGCCTGAGTCGGAGCGGGATTGTTCACCGAGACGTTGGTGGCGTATCCGGCCATGCTCTGGAACTCGGCGCTGGGCGCGGGGAATACCGTGCCGACCGGCATGTACAGCGTTAGCTCCTGGCTCGACGTATTTTCGACCTGGATCTGGCCCTGGCCCTGATAAAAGTCGTCGGTCGCGCCGATCTTGAGCTTCTCGCCGATGCCCTGCCACGATCCGGCGGTCATCTTGATCTGGTTATTCTTGAGCGCGTCGATCACCGAGGTCGCGCCCTGCGGTGCTGCGGGCTGCTGCAAGTTCTGTGCGATCTCATTGCCGACATTGCCCGGCTGTGGAGCGTCGGTCGCGCCGCGCGCCTTCCAGATCGCGAGCTGTACCTCGCGCGCGCTGCTGCCGGTGTAGCCTTTGGCGAGGGCGTTGTTGAGCGCTCCGACCACGGTCGGATCGGCCACGTTGGTTGGCGGTAGGCCAACCTGTTCCGGGAATTTCTTGCCGTAGTCGATACAGAAGCTTTGGAAGTCGATCGTCGCCTTGCCGCCTGGCACCAGGGTGAACGTTTGATTCGCGTTGGTGTTCTGCGCCGAGGCAGTGCTACCCCACGCAACCATCGAAAGCAGCGCCAGAAGCGCTACCCACGCTAGCCGAACCCGCATCTCTTTTCTCCTCTCCTGCGAGTACCTGGTTGTCGCAGGGAGAAATGCAAGAAGCAGACCAGGGAGGACCGGCCACCGATTGATCGGCTCGTCTGGCCTTGAAGCCGCTGAGACGCGAGCGTTTATCATTGACCCGCGATCACAGCGGGTGTATCATGGCTCTAACCACTAGGTTTCCTAGTACATCTCTCCACACTGTACCTCTGCATTTCAACCGCGATTCTGCTCGGTTGACATAACCTGTCGTTTGGACATCATCACGGCCTCATTTTCGATCCCTGAATGATTGTTGCAGGTTCAGAAAAGACTTCGAGTACTGCTCTGCCGAAGGTTAATCAGCTCCACTACGTCCGCCCGGTGATGAAAGACCCGGTCGAAGTGCAAGATGCTTGATCGCATCTGCCCTTTGTTAACGTCCAGGCTGCTGTGTCTCCGGTGGCAATCTTGTGTCCTGTATGTACGCGCGTTGGGTTGGCTTCGTGTAGGCCGCACGAAGCAGCCGAACACGTCTCCATGCCGACACGGTAAAGGAGGTTGCAATTTGTCGAAAGCCAAAAAGCAGGCGCGCAAAAAAAAGGAAAAGCACGGCAAGCGGACGGCGTCTGTTTCAACGCGGGGTCGGCTACAAACAGGAGAACCCAACATGGAAGAGCATAATGGTCACGATACGCCTCAGGAATCCGCTGGCGATATGCCGCACGGCGAGATGAATGCACCAAGCTCCGGCGGCGGAATGGGTGCGCAAAGCTCCGGTGAGATGCCAGGCGGCCAGATGGAAGGGCAGGAGTCTTCGATGGAGCCTGCTGGCGCTGGCGGAATGCCGGGTGGCGGCATGGAGCACGGCGAGTCGGGCGAATCTGGGGACCAACTGGAGCAGGTGTTGGTCGAGATACGCATGCCTCGCACGCAGGCCGCGAGCGAAGCGTACAGCATGGCCGCGTCGTTTAGCGTTCCGGGCTTTCAGGTGGATACCAGCTTCCCGCCGATTCCGAGCAGCACGTCGCTCGGCGCGGAAAGTGCCAGCGCGCTGGAGGAAGAGGTTGTGGTCGTGCGCGGCATGATCGATCCGCGCCGCATCCCTGAGCTGGAGGCCCAGCCGAATGTGGTCGGCGTGTATAAAGATACGCCGATCGCGCCGTTTACCACAACGGGCGTGATCGAGCTGGAGTCGAGCCTGGTGCAGCCGGTTCAGGCGGCGATGGCGACCTGTCCGATCGGCACGTGCGATTGCACGCCGGGCACCGCCAAGGGCGTGATCGAAGATGTGGCGCACTATCTCGGCGTCGATCAGATCTGGGCGGCGGGCTACCACGGCGAAGGCATCGTGGTCGGCGTGGTCGATGGCGGCATCACCGCGCTGGGTCGCACGCCCAGGCCGGGCGAAACCGCCAAGATTCCACGAGTGATCGGCGGCTGGCCCACCACAAGCTGGGGCACCACGGCGAGTGCCTGGGGCGATCACGGCAACATGTGCGCGACCGATGTGCTGGGCATGGCTCCGCAGGCGCAGATCTACGATATTCGGATCTCGGACGGGCCGTTCATCTCGAACGCGCTGGCCGGGTTCCAGTGGGCGATCAACCAGCGTGCTATCGATGGCACGCCGCATATCCTGACCTGTAGCTTCGGTATCTTCCAGGAGGGCTGGGACCCGGTCTATGCGACGAATCCGAGCCATCCCTTCACCAAGAAAGTCGTCGAGGCGATCGACAAGGGCATCATGGTGCTCTTCGCGGCTGGCAACTGCGGCAACACCTGTCCCGATGGGCGCTGCGGGCCGGACACCGGGCCGGGCCGCAGCATCTGGGGCGCGAACGGCCATCCACGGGTGATCACGGTCGGCGCGGTCAACACCAGGGAGCAGTTTGTGGGCTACAGCAGTCAGGGACCGGCGGCGCTCGATTCCAGAAAGCCCGACTTCTGCTCGATCACCCATTTCAAGGGCTACTTCGGCAGCGACAGCGGCACCTCGGCGGCGACGCCGATCGCGGCGGGCGTAGTGGCGCTGCTCAAGCAGGGCAAGCCCGATCTGACCCAGGATCAGGCCAAGGCCGGGCTCCAGCAGAAGGCCAAAGACATCGGCGCTGCGGGCTGGGATCAGCACTCCGGCGCGGGCATCATCCAGGCCAAGGCCACCTTCGATCTGCTCGTGCCGAAGGCCGCCTGGAGCGGCTGGGAGAGCCTGGGCGGCTTCTGCCTGGAATCGCCCGCCGTGGCCTCGTGGGCACCCAACCGGCTGGACGCCTTCGTGATCGGCAGCGACAGCGCGATGTATCACAAGTGGTGGGACGGCGCATCGTGGAACGGCTGGGAGCATCTCGGCGGCTTCTGTCTCTCGTCACCCGCCGCGGTTTCGTGGGATGCGAACCGGATCGACACGTTCGTGATCGGCAGCGACAGCGCGATGTGGCACAAATGGTGGGACGGCGCATCCTGGAACGGCTGGGAGCATCTCGGCGGCTTCTGCCTGCATGGTCCCGCAGCGGCGTCGTGGGCACCCAACCGACTGGATACCTTCGTGATCGGCAGCGACAGCGCGCTGTATCACAAGTGGTGGGACGGCGCGACGTGGAGTGGCTGGGAGCATCTCGGCGGCTTCTGCGTCTCGTCGCCTGCTGCGGTTTCGTGGGGCGCGAACCGGATCGATACGTTCGTGATCGGGTCGGATCGGGCGCTGTGGCACAAATGGTGGGACGGCGCGGGCTGGAGCGGCTGGGAAAGCCTGGGCGGCTTCTGCCTGAACGGGCCTGCCGTGGCCTCGTGGTCCGCCAATCGGCTGGATGTATTCGTGATCGGGTCGGATCGGGCGCTGTGGCACAAATGGTGGGACGGCGCGGGCTGGAGCGGCTGGGAAAGCCTGGGCGGCTTCTG
>DASUTC010000214.1 GCA_036374795.1 Herpetosiphonaceae bacterium | reverse complement strand
GCCGTCAGGCGCTGCAATCCTGCTCCGATCGCAAAGTAGGGTGCCCAGACCGGCGACCTGGGGCCCACGGTCAGGGTGGCAAAGACACCGACGCTGGTCAGGTCCTTGTCGCGCGAGTCGAACCAGGGCAGTCGGTTTTGCCCCGGCATCCAGGCAGACTCCACCTCCAGACGCCACTGTGAGATGCGCCGCGGACTGCCGAAGACGACGCCACCGCGCACAACAGGCCCGGCGCTGCGATATGTCCCCAGACCACCAGCTGGGTTGGCCACTCCAGCGGCCACGATCGGGGATACTACCTGCGCGGACAGGACCGTCGGCAAGCAGGCGAACACCAGAGCGCGCACAAAGAGCATCTTGTCAGCTGTCACCTCGGTCGTGGCGCTAATGCCGAGCATCACCTGCGGGGCGATCGACCTAGCTCGCGCGTCGGGTGCATGCAACGCCCGGCGACACGCTGGTCAGGCGCTACGCTAGCCAAGCAAGGGCCATTTGCCGCCGGTTCGAAGGTACTCCTGCATTGCATCGCAGGCTGGACCCGCGACGGCCAACGGCTCGCGGTGCCCCGGACAGACGATCCGAGGCTGCAGCGCGAGGCACTTTTCCAGTGAGGCGCGAGCCGCGACGAGATCGAGCGTTACGGGGCGCGCCATGAACCGAATGCGGCCGTCGATCACGGCCAATGCATCGCCCGCGAAGAGCGCGTGCTCCGGACGATAGAAATAGGACACGTGTCCTGGCGTATGACCAGGGGTTGCCACGACCTCGAAGTCGCCCAGGACGACGTCGCCGTCCTGAACGAACTGCTGGGCCGCAACGGCTCTGGGCGCGGCTTCGCCCAGCAGCCCCTTGAGCAGGACGAGGAGCCCGAGTTCAGGAATGCGATCGCTCAGCCATCCCCTGAGTCCCTTCGCGCCCGCCTCGCGTGTGAACTGCGGTTCATCGCCGCGATGGTAGAACACGGGTGCGCCACATTCGGCGTGAAGCGCCTGGGCGCCAGCAGAGTGATCGTTGTGCCAGTGGGTGAGGAGAATCGCGCGCACCTCTGTGACATCAGCGTTCAGCGCGC
>DASUTC010000213.1 GCA_036374795.1 Herpetosiphonaceae bacterium | reverse complement strand
GCTGGCAAACACGCTGTCCGCTGACATGAGCAGGCCGCCGAAGCAGGCCAGCACCGGCAGCGCCAGCAGCAGCCCACGCCCGATCGGCAGCAGCCGGTCGATGCGGCGGGTGGGAACGCTGCGCACGCCATGCGCGATCAGCGGCGCTGGCTCAAAGCTTATCGTCACGATCGCCCGCAACGTACGGTCGAGGATTCGCGCGATCGGCAGTTGGCGCAGCGAGGTGCCCCGGTAGAGTGCCACCAGCAGGAACATAAATCCGAGCACGACCAGCAGATCCAGCAGCACCAGTAGTGGCGTCGCGCGCAGCATCACGCCTGCTCCAAAGCACAGGGCCAGGCCGCCGAACCAGAGGGCGGTACGCGGGGGCCGCTGTCCTTCCCGCGCGCCGAGGCTGATCAGGAATGCGATGAACAGCATGACGAACAACGGCACGGAGATCCCAAGCGCACGACCGTTGAAAAAATAGTCGGCGCAAACGCCGAGCATGAGCGCTCCCAGAAGCAGACGATTGGGCTGGCGTAGGGTGAGATGCATCGGGATACTCCTTAGGAATACACTTAATGCCGAATGCTCCTATTCTGCTCAAGATTCGATGCGGCAGGCAGGTATCGCTGGGAGTCAACCGCTGGTGACATCCGCCTGAGCCCATGATGATGCTCTTCTAGGATAGCTGCGACGGAAGCTCATTGTCTAGTGATGCGTGCTGATAGGCTGCTGATAGCAGGAAGGTGGCACAGATCTGGCGGATCAACGTGACGTGAGCAGCGTGTATGCGCCACACCGAGTATCGTCGTGGAGCCATGCGCTGATGCGACATTCTGCGATGCAGGATCGTGAAGCAGCAGGAGGAACATCGTTTATGGAAGATCAACAGATCCGCCGGATTTTGCAGGATACACGGGTCATCGCGGTCGTGGGCCTGAGCGACAATCCGGCACGTCCGAGCTATGGCGTGACACGCTACATGCAGAGCCAGGGCTACCGCATCGTGCCGATCAACCCGGAGCTATCGGAGGTGTTCGGCGAGCGGGCGTATCCCGATCTGCTGTCGGTGCCGTTCGATGTCGATCTGGTCGATATATTTCGGCGCTCGGAGGCGGTCGGGCCGCACGTGGACGAGGCGATTCGGAAGGGCGTCAGGACGGTCTGGATGCAGCTTGGGGTGTATAACGAAGCAGCCGCTCAGCAGGCTCGCGCAGCCGGGATCGACGTGATTATGAATCGCTGTATCCTGATCGAGCACCGGCGGCTGCTTGGCGGCTAGCAGCATAGTCGCGCGAACTCTTACACGCTCGCCAGTTTGCAAAGCGCTCCGACGGACGAGCAACCGTCGGAGCGCTCGGTAGAACACATCCGTTTATTTCACGTCCAGCGCGCCTTGGTGCCCGGCAGCAAGGTGTCCGGGCAGCGTGCAGATATATGGATAGCCGCCCTGCTGGAGTGGCGGAACGCGAATCTCGGTGCTACTGCCAGCGATCGGTTTGCTCCAGGCGATCACGCCTGCGACACCAGTCGGATCGCCGCCCTTGGCCGCTGCTGCGTCGGCGACGGCTTGCTCTTTGCCAGGCTCGACCACCACCCAGTTATGCTCTTCCTGCGACGGATTGTTATAGTTGACGACGAACTCCGTACCGGCTGGCACCTGCATCACGCCTTGCTGGTACTTCGGCTCGCTGGGGTGGTTGGCGATCGAGATGAGCAGCTCGGTGGTCGCTGTTTGTTGCCCGGCGGTTGTCGTGGCATCGGAGCCGGTGCCGTCACCTGTGCCGCTGCCTGGGCCGCTGCTAGCGCTGCTGCTCTGGTCGGTCGTCGCGGCGGTCGCGCTTTCGAGCGCGTTGCTGGTATCGCTAGTGTTGCCACCGCCACACGCGCCGAGGATCAGCGCCGCGATCAGCCCGATCGCTCCTAAGACTGTTCTTCCTTTCATCGTGGCCTCTCCTTCTCTGCTTTCTCCGTTGATGGAAAGGCCCAGCGCTCACACGTGAGGCTGGGCCAGTTCGGTGTTTGTTTTGTGCTACGGGCTAATTGACAGTGAGCGTGCCCTTCATGCCGGCGGCATAGTGGCCGGGCACGGTGCAGATGTAGGGATAGGTGCCCGCCTGCTGCGCGGGCACGTTGATCGCCTCCTGGGTGCTGGCAATCGGCTTACCCCCGGCGATCACGCCCGCGACACCAGTCGGATCGCCGTTCTTTGGCGCAGTGGCCTGCGCGACGGCATCTTCCTGCCCTGGCTGCACCAGCACCCAGTTGTGCTGTGTAGCCGACGGGTTGTTAAAGTTGACGGTGATTGGCTGCCCGGCGGTTGCGTTCAGCGTCTCCTGCTGGAACTTCAACTGAGCCGCATCGGCTGCGACTGATAAGGACGTGCCAGCGCCGCCGGTAGCGCCAGTGCCGCCGCTGGTTTCGCCACCACCGCACGCGGTAAGCGCCAGCGCGACGAAGAGGCTGGTTCCGCCTAAGAATATGCGTGTATTCATCTCGATATGCTCCCTGATAGACGATTGTCGCTACGAATAGCGAATGGCCGTGTCCTGGTTACGGCTCTAGTGTTAAAGTGCCCTTCATGCCGGCGGCATAGTGACCGGGCACGGTGCAGATATAAGGATAGGTGCCCGCCTGCTGCGCCGGAACCTCGACGGTGGCGCTGCTGCTGGCAATCGGCGGGTTGCCCGCGATCACGCCCGTGATACCGGTCGGATCGCCGTTGCTGGCAGTTGTGGCCTGCGCGACGGCATCTTCCTGCCCTGGCTGCACCAGCACCCAGTTGTGCTGAAGCGCCGATGGGTTTTCAAAGTTCACCGTCAGCGGCTGCTCTGCCTTGCCGGTCAGCGCCTCTTGCTGGAATTTCAGGGCTGCCTGATCTGCCGCTACAGCCAGCACACCGCTCGCACCTGAGGCAGGTTCCGTACCACCGGCTGTCTGATTATTGTCGCCAGCCGCCGCACTGCCGACGGTGAGCGTGCCCTTCATGCCGGCGGCATAGTGACCGGGCACGGTGCAGATGTAGGGATAGGTGCCCGCCTGCTGCGCTGGAACCTCGACGGTGGCGCTGCTGCTGGTGATTGGTGCCATCCCGGCAATCACGCCCGTGATACCGGTCGGATCGCCGTTGCTGGCAGTTGTGGCCTGCGCGACGGCATCTTCCTGCCCTGGCTGCACCAGCACCCAGTTGTGCGCGACCGCTGCCGGATTGTTAAAGTTGACGGTGATCGTCTGTCCTTCCGCAGCGTTCAGCGTCTCCTGCTGAAACTTGAGTTGCGTAGGATCGGCGGCTACGTCTAAGCTCGTGGGACCGCCCCCTGCCACATTTGTATCACCGGCGCCGCTCGTTGCTTCCGGCGCTGCTGCAATGATCGATGGATCGGCGCGGCTGCAACCAGCCAGCACGATCGCGATTGCCAGCGCTACAAGCGCTAGCCAGCCGCGAACCTTCATACAAAACTCCTTTGAGTGCAATTTCTGCTTGCCAATCACGTGAAACTGGTACCGCGAGATTGTAGCATACTTCACAATCCCTTACAATCGGGCCTCTGTCGTAGGTTTGCTCTAGTAACTGAAACCTAGTACAGAATCTAAACAGCCTTTTCGGGAAAGCGTTCATGCGATTCTGCATCAGCCAGGTGAAATCGTCGGGGTACGCCCCCAAACCCCCGGTCTGACAGCCCGCTGTGTTGTGTCATGGCAAAACCTTGTGGCGTGTCTGCACGAACCATGCCAAAATCGGCCTAGCGTCCGCTCCAGAATGAGGCATAATCCTCGCCCAGCACGACCACAATATCGACGCCCGGCGGCGCGTCGGTGGATGAGCCCTCGACAATCGGCATATTGCCCAGCGCACGGCTGAGCCGTCGGCGCGTCGCGGGGTGATCGCCGTAGTCGATGATCTGGCTGCTGGCCGTTAGCTCGGCATTATCCGCCGGAGCGGTGGTAAAGCCCTGGCTCTGCAAATCCTGGGTGACTTGTCCCGCGATGCCGCCCACACCCGCGCCGTTCTGTACCTGAATCGTTGCCTGCTCCTGCGCCTCGCCTGGCGGTGTCAGCGCCTCGCGCACTAGCGCCTGAATACCGCTGCGATCCCAGACCAGATCCGATCCGTACTCCTGAAGCCCGACTTTTTCTGGGTCGATGCGGTACTGCGCGATCCGCTCCGGGTCGATCCGCGTCAGCATCATGCCCATCAAGAGCGCATCCGGACGCCCAACCGGCAGCGTGGTTTGGGTGGCATCGCCCGCCGCATCGATCAGCCGCAGGCCCGCGATGGGCCGCCACACGAGCGGCTTGTCGCGTAGCGCCTGGACAATCGCCCGAATGACCTGCTGCTGCCGCTGGGCGCGTCCGAAGTCGCTGTCGGCGTGGCGCGTGCGCACATATTGCAGCGCTTGCTCGCCGTTCATGTGCTGCCGCCCGGCATCGAAGTGGACCGTCATATAGCCGAAATCTTCGGTGGGATACTCGGTATCGGTGATTTCACGCGGCACATCGACCTCGACGCCGCCGACCGCGTCGATCATCTTGGCAAAGCCGTTGAAGTTAATCGTGGCGACGTAGTTGATGCGGGTGTTGAGATCGCGCAAGCCCAGGAATTGCTCGACCGTGTCGGCGGCAAGTGCCGCGCCCGCCGCTGTCGGCTCGGTGCCGGGGCCGTAGAGCGCCTCGGCATTCTCGTAGCCGCGCGCAAAGGCCGTGTTGATCTTGTTCTCGCCGAAGCCCTCGATCGTGGCAAGGCTATCGCGCGGGATCGACAGCAGGCTGCCCCAGCCGCTGGCCGGATCGAGATGCAGCAGGATCAGCGTATCCGAGCGAACACCCTCGTCGGGATGATCCTGGCGCAGATCGACGCCCAGCAGCAAAATATTCATCGGCGACAGCAGTACGTTGGCCGCCGGGCGGTTTTGACGCACATCGGCCATGCCGACTTTGCTGGCTACGCGCTGCTGAAACATAAACGTGCCGACACACGCGGCGATCAAGCCGATGATCAGCAAAAACAGAAAGCGCCGCAGCCAGCGGGCAACCGCTCGTCCATCTCGACGCGGCGGTTGCAGCGGCGGACGTACCTCGCGGCGCGGCTGGCGCGGATCGTGGCCCTGTGGTGTGCGCGGGCGCTGCTTCGCGCCTGGTGTGTGCATTGGTATGGTTTCGCCGGTATAGGGTTCTCTACCGGATCTGCGTGTTGACATGTTGTTCCTCGTGTCAGGGTTGGTATCGCGTGCATTCTAGCATGGGATGTCAGGATACCTGAAAATGTTGCGACGAGCGCCGGATCAATGCGCTCGTCGCGGGAGAGTATCGCAGATCGGATTGGATCGCGCCGCTACCGCCAGGGCCAGACGTTCAGCCAGTAGCTTCCGGCGGCGGCAATGCCCACCAGCAGCAGCGCCATCAGCAGATCGTGGCGCTCAGGCCGCCAGCGCCGCCGGGGTCGAACCCAGTGGCTTGCCAGCCAGTAGCACGCGACGCTGAAGAGCGCATAGGCGATGTAGGTGTAGCGATACACCGGCAGCACGGTCGGCCCGCTGGCGTCGCGGTAATCCAGCAGACCAAACGTAAAGTTATTGAAGGGCTGCATGCTCAGCAGCAGATTGGCACTGGTGCTGCCCATCGACGACGATCGTTCGGCCATCGCCTTACCGATGACCATGCCGCCAGCGGTACCCTGCGCGCTCTGGAGCACAATCGAGGTCATCGCGCTGAAGGGGCTGACCGCGACCAGCCGTGAGCTTGCGGGCGGCCCGAACTGGTTGGGTGCCATGCGCACGACGACGACCAGATACGCGCCGACGATCAGCAGCATGATGATCAGGTAGGCCATGATTGTGGCCCGCAGCGTTCGTCTGGCGATCGTCGAGCAGAGCAGGCCGAGCATCCCCGCCGCCAGCGCCGTAAGCAGCAGCAGCACCAGCACCTTGAGCAGATCGCCGGGCGCGACGCCGCCAAATAGCAGGATCACGCTGCCCAGCGGCACGGCGGCAAAGATCAGCAGCAGTACGTACGAAAGCGCCGCGATCAGCTTGCCCGACAGGATGCGCCCCGGACGAAGCGGCGTCGCCAGCAGCAGATCGTAGGTAAGCTGCTCGCGCTCGCTGCTGATCGCGCCTGCGGTCAGCGCCGGTGTCAGAAACGTGATCAGCAGCGTCTCGGCCAGCGCCAGCGCAGCGAAGAGTCCCTGGCCAACGTGCGCGCTGATGATCGACGTGCCGGTTTCCGCCTGAGCCTGGAAGATACGGATCACCGCGTAGCAGATCAGGCTCAGGCCAAGCAAATAGCCGCTCAAGATTAAGTAGGGCCGTCCGCCGCGCATCCGCGAGCGCAGTTCTTTGACGATGATCGGATTCGGTTGAAGTGAAATCTGCATAGCTCACACTCCGCTGACGCAGCGATCAGGCCGCTGTGAGTTGTAGGAAGAGCGCTTCAAGATCGTTGGTGGTTTGCCCGAATGCGACGAGTGCGACGCCCGCTTTGACCAGTCGCTCGATCAGCTCGGCAGATGCCGCCGCGTCGCCGTCCCACTCTGCCAGCAGCGTCACGTACGGGTCCGGCGCGCGCGCCGGGTGCCGCCCATCGAGTACTTCGTCGTCCACGACCTCGATGCGTCCGACGCCGGGAGTGGCCGCGAGGATCGCCTGGGCCTGCTCCACGCCACGCAGCACCGAGAGCCGCAGCCGCCGCGTGTCGCCGAGCTGGCGCATCACCTCGTCGACCGAGCCGCTGGCGATCAGGCGGCCCTGCTGCATAATGCCCAGCGCCGTGCAGATCTCCGATAGCTCGCTCAAGATATGCGACGACAGCACGATCGTCTTGCCCATGTCGCGCAGCGTGCGTAGCAGCTCGCGCAGCTCAACTCGTGCCCGTGGATCGAGGCCCGAAGCTGGCTCGTCGAGGAGCAGGATCGGCGGATCGTGGACCAGCGCGTGTGCCAGGCAGAGCCGCTGCTGCATACCCCGCGACAAGCCTTGCACAAAGTCGTCGCGCTTGGGTGTCAGATCGACCAGATCCAGCAGGCCCTCGACGGTCGTGCGGCGTTTGGCGGGCGGCAGGTTGTAGCAGCGCGCGAAGAAATCCAGGTATTCCCAGACCCGCAGATCGTCGTACACGCCGAAGAAATCGGGCATGTAGCCGATTAGCCGCTGCGACGCGCGGCCATCCCGGTCGAGGCGCTGGCCCAGCAGGCGGATCTCGCCGCTCGACGGCTCTAGCAGCCCCGCCAGCATCCGCAGCGTCGTCGTCTTGCCTGCGCCGTTCGGCCCGACAAAGCCGTAGATTGTGCCGGGCGGCACGCGCAGGTTCAGATCATCGAGCGCCAGGGTGCGACCGTAGCGCTTGGTAAGGTTGGCTGTTTCGATCGCTGGATTCATCGTCGGCTTCCTTCGACGCGCAGATTGACGCTGACACATCCGCCGCCCTTGGCATTATCGCCCTGCACCTCGACGCGCGCTTTGAGCAGACCCGCGCCGCTGAAGTAGCGCGTCGGCTGCTCAATCGTCGCCGTGTTGCTCGACAGCGGTTGCTCGCTCCATTGTTTAGCGGCCCAGTCGTAGACGCTCAGCTTCATTGTGCTGGGCGGCCCGTCACGGTCGAGCGCGATCATCGCCCGATCGAGCTGTAGCGATTGAAGGCTGGCTGGCAGTTGCATCGTGCTGGTCATGATCCCGCCCTCCAGAAACCAGCCGTCGCCGGAGCGTGTCACGCATGGCCCGCCGATGCCTGCGCTATCGATCTCGAAGATTGGATTGAACCAGCCGCGCTCCAGCGAGATCGCGCCGCTCTGGTCGAAGGCAACCTCGGCGGGCGCGACGATGATCGTAAGCTGCTGCCGATGGAGTCGGCTCGGCTCGACCTCGATCGCCAGCGGGCTGCGCTCCATCCAGCCCACCGCGACCGGTCCCAGAGGCGGATCGTAGAGCGAGTTGAAGATCGTATCGATCACCGTCTGCTCCATACGCACCTCGACCGGCAGTTGTCCCAGGCGGTTGAAGTTGGTCATTTTATCTCGCAGCAGCCGTCCCGCGATGCCCACGTTGCGATCGAAGGCCGCGCCTTCGAGCTTCATCTCAATCGGGCGGGCCTGTCCCGGCTCCAGATCGCCGAGGTGGGCAACATGCACATCATGGACGACGGCAACCTCGCGAATCGGCTCAGCGCCGACGTTGCGCACCGTGCCGCGTAGCGTCGTGCCCTCCACGGTTAGCTCCGCCTTCAGCGGATCGACATCCATCACCTGCTGCGCCGTGAACATTTGCATCGACCACTGCGGAATATTGAGGTTCCGCACGCTGCTACTGCCCTGCATGTACTGGCCGCCAGCGAACGCGCCGCCCTGGCCGAAGCCGCCGCCGGCTACCGGCTCGAATAAAACATCACTATTCGTGCGCACCTGATAGGTCTGCGTGCGCGGTGAGAAGATGCCCGCATAGGTCCGTACACGAGCGCGGCCTTCCGCAGGCTCGACAACCGTCACCTGATTGAGAATAATATCGTTGCCGCGCAAGCGGAGGCCATAGCCGTACGCGCCCAGCGAGAAGACGATCGTGACGAGCGGCACGGCGACCCAGCCCCACGCCTGGCGATCCAGTCGGCGCAGCAGGAGGTACAGCCCCGGCCCGACGATCAGCAGGTAGAGGCCCAGCACAACTGCCAGCGTCGTCAGCGGCGGCACGGCCAGCGCGGGCAGCAGCGACAGCACAGATGCGAACTGCTGCGCCTGAACGTCGTCGACGTGCTGCATCTGCTGCGCCTGCACTGCGCTGGAGCTGAAATAGGCGATCTGATCCCAGAGGGAGGCTGCTGTTCGGAGCTGGGTAAGCTCCGGCGCGGAGAAGCTGAAGCCAAGCGCCGTAACTCGTCCCTTGCCAACCTCAGCCTGAACGCCGATCGGTGTGCTGTCGATCGTGGCGATCGTGCGCGTGCTGGCTTGTCCGACCAGCGCCGTGACGGCGGGAGTGCCTGCCGCGTCGAGATCCGGTAGCAGCGAGATCGATCCGCGTGGCGCAGCGCCGCCGCTGGTCGCGGGACGCAGCGGCTCCGGCAGTTGGGCGAGCGTGGCCTCAAGGTTTGTGCCGCCGATCACCAGTTGCCCGCCAAGACGCACCCAGTCGGCCAGCGCCTGCTGCTGTTTCTCGGTCAGATCGGCGAGCGGCGCTCCATCGACGATCAGCAGATCGAACATCGACAAGCCTTCGCTGCGCTCTGGAAGGTCGGCGGGCTGGATCGGCAGCGTTTCGAGCCTTTGGGACTGAGATTGGACGGCAGGCAGCGGCAACGTCAACGCCTGTGTGCTCACATGCCCAACGACCCACGTCAAGCCGCTGAAGCCATCGATGGGAGCCTCAACCTTGGCTAGCTCCGCGCCTGAGACTAATGCCCGCACCATCGCGGTTCGTCGGATCTCGTCGAGCGGACGCGCGTAGAGCACCACGCTTTTTTCAGCGCCACGCGGCAGATCAAGCGTTGTGGCAAAGCTGGTGCCGGTCTGGATGCTAATATCGGCGGTTATATCCGGTCCATTGTTTGAAACAGTAATCCGAAACGGCAGCCAGTTTCCCGCGCGGTACTTGCCGTCAAAAAAGGGCTGGACGGTCAATCTCACCGAGGCGGTTTGTGCTGCGGCGGGGTGGATGTTCGTTAGCAAGAGCAAACTGCCCAGCAGCCAACTGATCCAGCGATACATCATGCAAAGCTCCATCGGGACGCACGTTTGAATCTAGACGCCTTGGGCACGTCATTCGTTCCCTCATTCTACGCTGGCGGCGCTTCTCGCCCGATGATATGGTGCTGGCAGGGCGAGCATGCGAATCTTGTAGCCTCGTGAAGCGCGATAGCCGCAGGCGGTTCTTGGTGGCGGACGCTCGTTACCGGGGCATGATGGTATTGATCTTGCCCTCAGCAAGCATCAGGTAGCGACAGGTAGCAGGAGAAACATATGCACAACGATCGTGTACGCCGCAGCCTCGCGGCGTTATTCCTGTGTGTGATGCTGGTTCTGGCCGGGTGTGATGTCGTTCAGGAGCAGGCCCAGCAGAATCGCGAGAGTCCGTCTCAGGGACAGGCCACGCGCGAGCAGAGTCCTCCGGCACAGCCGACACCGCGCTCTTCAACATCAGCTCCCCTCGGCGACCAGCAGATTGGGCGCGGCGGCGTCGCGCTGGCCCAGGAGCCGGTTCCAACGCCGCTGCCGGGCGATGCCTCGGCGCTCTCCGAGTACGAGCGGATTATCAATAACGTCTACGCCCGCAACATCAATGCGGTCGTCAACCTCACCGACGGGCAGGGCACCGGCTCCGGCTTTGTGATCGACCAGGAAGGTCATATTGTCACGAATCATCACGTCGCGGGCGAGATGCAGCAGATCTTCATCACCTTTGCCGACCGCAGCGTGAGTCGCGGCGAGCTGGTGGGCACATTCGCTGAGGGCGATATTGCGGTGGTGAGAGCCGAGCGGCTGCCGCAAGGCATTCAGGCGGTCGAGCTGGGCGATTCCTCCGTCGTCAGAGTTGGGCAGATCACCATCGCGATCGGCAGCCCGCTGGGATTGCAGCAGACTGTAACATCGGGCATTGTCAGCGCGCTCAACCGCTCGATCGAAGATCTGGGCGAGGACGATCCCGACAGCAGCTTGCAGGGCTTGATCCAGACCGATGCCTCGATCAATCCCGGCAACTCCGGCGGCCCATTGTTCGACTCGCGCGGTCGGGTGATCGGCATGAACACGCTGATCGCATCGCGCAATCAGGGCAACGTCGGGCTAGGCTTTGCGGTGCCGGTCAACCGCATCAAGCGCGTGGCGCGGCAGCTAATCGAGCGCGGCCAGTATCAGCGGCCTCGAATCGGCGCAAGCGTGGTGCCGGTCGATCCTGAGCTGGCGCTTCAGCTCAACTTCCCCACGACCAGCGGCGTGATGCTGGCTGAGGTAACGCCGGGCGGCCCCTCCGATCGCGCAGGCTTGCGCGGCGCGACCGAGGGCGTGTCGCTGAGCAACGGCCAGCGCTATCCGACCAACGGCGATATCATTATCGCGATCAACGGCCAGCAGGTGCGCACGATCGGCGATCTGCGCAATATTCTGGAGACGGAGGCCGATGTCGGCGATAGCGTGACGATCACCTTCCTGCGCGAGGGCCGTGAGCAGCAGACGCAACTGACGCTGGGCGGCTAAGAAGCCAGAAGATCCACGCGACGAGCGGCGCTGCGCAGCGCCGCTCGTCGCGTTGTTACGAATATCGTTCCTGTATGTTCAAGAAGCCCGTTTCCAGCGTTGTGCAAAAGGTTTGATCTCGTAGGGGCGTACTGCCGATGCCCAGGGCACCACCGTGCCCCCACGGTCTAATGGGTGAGATTAACCGTTGACAGCGCTGCGCCAGGCCGATTGCGCATACCGTCCTTCGGGATCAAGCTCGACGCTGCGCCTGAAATAGACCGTACATGACTCGCCAAGCGCCGCGCGGAGGCGTCCCAGATGATACAGCAGCTCGGCCTGCTGCGAGCGTGGACAGGCTGGCAGCTCGGCCTCGATCGTTTGCAGCACCGCCTCGGCTGCATCTCGCGCGCCAAGGCTAATCTGCGCCTCGCCGAGAGTCATCAGCAGCGGCAGCGCGATACGCGGCGGGAAGCGGCTCGGATCGGCGCTCAGGATCAGCGTGCGTGCTTTGGCCGCGTTTTCTTCCACATGCAGCGCAATCCAGGCCCGCTGCTGGATAACCTGCGGTAGCTGAATGTCCGCCGCATCATCCAGGCGGGCAAGCTGTGCGCCCTCCGCAATCCGCCCCTGCGCCAGAATGACCGTCGCCAGCCCGCTTTGGATCGCGGGATCGTTCGGGTAGATCCGCGCGGCGCGGCGCAGCAGCGCCTCGGCTGCTTCGTCGTCGCCCTGCTGCACGAGGCCCTGCGCGCGCAGCACCAGCGCATCCACCGACCACGGATTGAGCCGCAGCGCCGCCTGCACCAGCCGGTCGGCTCGCTCGTACGCGCCTTGCGCAAGTTGTTGTTCAGCGAGCGTCATGAGGCCAAGGCGTAGACCGAAGACAAAGGCTGTGACGATCGCCAGGATGCCGATCAGCGGCGGGAAGTTGAAGACCCACGCGATCAGCAGTAAGCCAAGTAAAATGCTGGCTTCGGGAACCAGCAACGCTTGCTGCGCAATCCGGCTCAAAAGAAAGGATTCTCTGGTTGGTTTCCTGTGCGCCTCGCTAAACAACGCCATACAGCCTCCTCGAAACGGTTACGATGTGCGGCCAGTCTAGCGGCGCGTTGTGACAGCTACCGTCACAACGCAGCGCGATCATAAAAGGGCCAGCCGAATGTGTCGGCTGACCCTGAGGGCGAAGATGTTTCGGCGGCGCGGGGCTACTGCGGCCACACGATCCAGGTGCTATACAGCTCGCGGCCCAGCAGGCCGAGCTGGACTTCAAAGGGCGTACCCACTTTGTCGGGGAAGTACTCGAAGCGATTGCGCTCGAAATACTGCACCAGCCGACCGTCTTCCTCGTAGGCTTCGGAGAGCGGCATGCCATAGAGCGTCAGACCACCGTTCGCCTCCCAGTACTGGCGGAAGGGCGGGCAGAGCCGGTGGCCGGTCTGCTCGAAGAACAGGCATTCCGGCGGCGCGTCGCTCTGCTTCGGCAGCCTGGTCCAATCGATGCCTTCGCGGCGCAGCAGATCGTCGCCAAGCCGTCCGATCTGGATCTCGAATGGCGTTCCCGACAGCTCGGGATAGTGCTCGAAGCGGTTGCGCTCAAAGTATTGCACCAGGCGAACCTTATTCGAGGACGGATCGGTTTCTTTGACCTGATCGGAGATCGGATAGCCAAACTGCTTGAGGCCGCCGTTGGCGTTCCAATAGCTGAGGAAGGGCGCGGCGATGCGGTGGCCCGTCTCCGGGAAGTAAGCGCCGCTGGTGCCGCGATCAGGACCCCACTCGACGTAGAGCGGCGTGCCGATGTAATCCAGCCGAACCGTCACCGGCCCCTCGGTCTGAACGGTTGCCAGCAGCTTGCCGTCCCACTGGCGGACTCGGGCCTCTTTGCAGCGGCAATCGATCGTCATCGTGGGCGGCGTGCCCCCGTTGACCCGCCAGAGCGCCACGGCTCCGCGTCCGCCGCCGCTGTAGCGGTAGGCAAACGTGCCGGGCATACTTGGATTGTCGCCGTTTGCCAGCACGCCCTCGAACTGCATCCCCTTGAGGATCGAGGTCATCGTGCGGTAGGCGGCGAAGATCGGTTTGCGCAGATCGTTGCGGTTGGGATCGAAGGGGAAGATGCGCCGCAGCATGCCGTAGTGAAACTGCACTTCCCGATCGTTATAGACCGGACGCTCGTAGTTGGCTC
>DASUTC010000212.1 GCA_036374795.1 Herpetosiphonaceae bacterium | reverse complement strand
CGCTGCTCGAAGGCATCGCCGCCAATCCCGATCACCGTCTGGCCGCGCTGCCGCTGGTGACGGAGTCCGAGCGCCAGCAGCTCATCGGCTGGAACCCGCCCGCGACGCCGTATCCACGCGAGCGCTGCGTCCACGCGATCGTGGCGGAGCACGCCGCGCGAACACCCGACGCCGTGGCGATCGTCTTCCCCGACGAGCAGTGTACCTACGCCGAGCTGAACACACGCGCCAATCAGCTTGCGCACTACCTGCAATCGGTCGGCATTGGCGTCGGCACGCCTGTCGGCATCTGCCTTGAGCGCTCGCTGACGTTTGTCGTCGGGGTGCTGGCGATCCTGAAGGCGGGCGGCGCGTACGTGCCGCTCGATCCGAGCTATCCCGCCGAGCGGCTTCAGTTCATGCTCGAAGATACCGCGATGCCGGTGCTGATCACCGCCTCTCACCTGGCCGAGAACCTGCGCCAGGATGACGCTCCGCTTGATGTGCGGGTGATCTGCCTGGATACCGAGGCGGCGGATGTCGCCGCGCACCCCACCTCCGATCCCGTCAGCGCGGTGACGGCGGAGCATCTGGCCTACCTGATCTACACCTCAGGCTCGACCGGACAGCCCAAGGGGATCGGCGTGCCGCACCGCGCGATCACCCGCCTGGCCTGCAACACCAATTATGTCCAGTTTACCGCCGACGATCGCATCGGCATGATCTCGAATGTCTCGTTCGACGCCGCGACGATGGAGCTGTGGGGCTCGCTGCTCAACGGCGGGCGGATGGTGGGCGTGCCCCGCGAGGTGCTGCTCTCGCCGCAGGCGTTTGCCGACCATATCCGCGAGTATCGTATTGACACGATGTTCCTGACCTCGGCGCTCTTCAATCAGATGGCGCGAGAGATCCCCGATGCGTTTGCGACCATGCGCGACCTGCTGGTTGGCGGCGAGGCGCTCGATCCCCGCTCGATCGCCACCGTGCTGGCGGCGGGTCCGCCACGGCGGCTGCTCAACGGCTACGGCCCGACCGAAAGCACGACGTTTGCCGCCTGGTACGAGATCACCGAGGTGCCGCTGGGCGCAACCTCGATCCCGATCGGCTATCCGCTGGCGAATACGCAGCTCTACGTGCTGGATAGCCAGGGCCAGCCCGTGCCGGTGGGCGTGCCCGGCGAGCTGCACATCGGCGGCGATGGCCTGGCGCACGGCTACCTGAACCAGCCGGTGCTGACAGCCGAGAAGTTCGTGCCCGATCCGTTTAGCGGGGCAGTGGGCGGGCGGCTCTACCGCACGGGCGACGTGGTGCGCTACCGGGCCGACGGCGCGATCGAATTCATTGGCCGCCGCGACCAGCAGGTCAAGCTGCGCGGCTTCCGCATCGAGCTGGGCGAGATCGAGGCCGTCCTGAGCCAGCACCCGGCGGTGAGTCAGGTGGCTGTTCTGGCGCGCGAAGATCTGCTGTCCGCAGGCGGACAGCCGCAGAAATACCTGGCGGCGTATGTCGTGCCCCGGCGCGACGAGCCGATCAGCACTAGCGATCTGCGACAATTCCTGCAAGGCAAGCTGCCGGAGTACATGGTGCCGAGCGCGTTTGTGCTGCTCGACGCCTTCCCGCTCACGCCCAACGGCAAGCTCGACCGGCGCGCGCTGCCGGTGCCGGAGCAGCTTCAGCTTGCCGATCGCAGCGACTATGTCGAGCCGCGCGATGTCGTGGAGCTTAAGCTGGTTCAGATCTGGGAGGACGTGCTCAAGGTCCAGCCGATCGGCGTCACCGACAACTTCTTCGATCTTGGCGGGCACTCGCTGCTGGTGGTGCGGCTGATGACCCAGATTCAGGAGCACTTCGGGCGCGAGCTGTCGCTGGCGACGATCTTCCAGCAGCCGACGATCGAGCAGCTTGCCTGTGAGCTGCGCGCCGAGGGCGAGCGAGCCTGGTCGCCGCTGGTGCCGATCCAGTCCGGCGGGTCGAAGACGCCGCTCTTCTGTGTCCACCCGGCGGGCGGCACGGCCTTCTGCTACGTGCCGCTGGCACGGCATCTGGACGCGGATCGGCCCTGCTACGGCCTCCAAGCGCCGGGTCTTGAGGTCGGGCAAGCGCCGCTCAGCCGCGTTGAATTACTCGCTGCGTACTATGTTGAGGCCATGCGGCAGGTTCAGCCGGAAGGCCCGTACATGCTGGCGGGCTGGTCGTTCGGCGGCATGATCGCGTTCGAGATCGCGCAGCAGCTTCGTCGGCAGAATCAGAAGGTGGCGCTGCTGGCGCTGATGGATACGGAGCTGCCGCCGCCTGAGCTGCAACGACCGGATGCCGACCACAGCCAGTTCATGAGCGATGCCAACCTGCTGATGATGATGGTCCGGCGTAAGAATCTGCCGATGACGCCCGAAGAATTTCAAAAGCTGTCACCAGAAGAACAATTGAAGGTTGCGGTTGAAACCGCGAGGAGGACCAACATCATACCCCCGGATGCCGGGCCTGAGCAGCTTCAACGGTTTATGCAGGTGCTTAAAGCAAACTTCACGGCGATGCTCCAGTACACGCCGGAGATGTATCTCGATCAGCTCACCTATCTGAAGACGGATATACCCTTCGACGATAATTTGATCGTGCCGGAAGGCATCGATCTCTCCGATCCCGCGCGCGGCTGGGGCAAGTACGCCGCGCTGCCCGTGGAGGTGCATACCGTTCCGGGCGATCACGCGACCATGCTTTCGGAGCCGAACGTTCGCGCGCTGGCTGAACAGCTCAGCCGGTGCATGGATGCTCATCTGTCGAACGGCGAGATGCTCCCGACGATCGCGTCGGCGGATCTGGTCTGAGCTGCTTGCCCGTGGTGGTCAGCGCCGAGTAGTCGCTGACCGTTCGCGCGCAGGTGATCGAGGGTGAGAGCCGCCATGCTCTCGCTCTCGATCCACCCGGCAGATGCGCGGCTGCGCGGCCCTGCGCCCCGACATCTTTACGACGATCCGACCTGAGTTGTGTGCCATAGACGACGAATATATAAGGAGCCTTCAATGGTTGTTTTTGGACCCAAACCGCCGCAGCTACGCGATCTCCGCTCTGCGTTCCAAACCATTCCCAGAGCATTCAAACTGGTCTGGCGAGCCCATCCGCAGGGCGCGATCGTGATGGCGATCGTGACGCTCGTGGCGGCGGCCTTGCCCGCGCTGCAAGCCTGGATCGGCAAGCTGATCGTCGATTCGGTGATCGCGTCGGTGAATGCGCGCATGACCGTCGAGGAGGGCCTGCGCGTGGCACTGCCCTATCTCTTGCTGGAATTCGCGATCATTATGGTCGGGCAAGTCGTGCGCGAGGTGCGCCAGCTCTTTCAGCGCATCCTCAACTCGCGGCTGAAGCACGAGATGAGCACATCGATCGTGCGGCAGGCGCTGGGGCTGGACCTGCACTATTTCGAGAACGCGAAGTTCTATGATCAGCTCCAGAATGCCCGTCAAGAGGTCGGCTTTCGCGCCATGACGCTGCTTGAGACGAGCTTCATGCTGGTCCAGCACCTGATCACGATCGCCTCGGTGATCGCGATTCTGGTATCGTTCAGCCCGATTATCGCGCTGATCCTGATCTGCGCCACGCTTCCGGCGCTGGCCGCGCAGCTCCGCTACGGCGATATGAACTACCTGCTGCAAACGATGCGCGCGCCTGAGAATCGCCGGATGAACTACCTTGAGCATCTGCTGACGGTCGATACCAGCGCGAAAGAGGTTAAGCTCTTTGGCCTGGGCGAGCCGCTGCTTCAGCGCTACGAGGCCCTGTTTGAGAAGTTCCACCGCGAGGATACGGCGCTGGCGCGCTGGCGCGGCAGCCGTAGCCTGGTCTGGGGCATGCTCTCGACCGGCAGCTACTATGTCGCCTATGCCTACATCGTCTGGCGCACGATCAGCGGCACGATTACGCTCGGCGAGCTAACCTTCTACATCGCGCTCTTCCGGCAATCGCAGCTTAGCCTTGAGCAAATGTTCGGCACGATCGGCCAGATCTATGAGAGCGGCAGATTCATGGAGAATCTGTTCAGCTTTCTTGGGCTCAAGACGCAAATGTCCAACTCCGGCTCTGCCATCCCGATGCCGCGACCGATCCGGCGCGGTATTGAGTTTCGCAATGTTTCGTTCCGCTATCCCAGCCGCCAGCAGTGGGCGCTGCGTAACGTCAACCTCGTGATCGAGCCCGGCGAGAAGCTGGCGCTGGTGGGCAACAACGGCGCGGGCAAGACCACGCTGGTCAAGCTTATGACGCGGCTCTACGATCCCACCGAAGGCGAGATCCTGATCGATGGCGTGGATATTCGCGAGTACGATGTCAACGAGCTGCGCAAGCGCGTCGGCGTGATCTTTCAGGATTTTGTGCGCTATCACGCGACCGTTCGAGAAAACATCGGCTTCGGTCAGATCGACGCCATGAGCGACGATCGTCGCATTATCTCGGCAGCCGAGCGCGGTGGAGCAGACGAGGTTGTCGCCCGGCTGCCGGACGCCTACGATACGATGCTGGGTGCCTGGTTTGAAAAAGGCCAGGAGCTGTCGGGCGGTCAGTGGCAAAAGATCGCTCTGTCGCGCGCGTTTATGCGCGATGGCGAGGTCCTGGTGCTGGACGAGCCGACCGCCGCGCTGGATGCGGAGCGTGAGTACGAGATCTTCCAGCGCTTCCGCGAGCTGACCGATGGTAAAATTGCGCTGCTGATCAGCCACCGCTTCAGCACGGTGCGGATGGCCGATCGGATTGTGGTGCTGGAGAACGGACAGCTCACCGAGCTAGGCACGCATCAGGAGTTGCTGGTGCTGGACGGCACCTATGCCAAGCTCTTCAACATGCAGGCGGCAGGGTATCGCTAATCGTATCCCATCCCTGAGTCCCGGCGTCGATGTTCGCGACAGTTGTCCTCATGGTTTTTGACAATCAAATTTGGTCTTCGTAGGGCGACCCAATGGGTCGCCCATGACGCGGCGATGCCTTACCCTACAATGGTGATGACCGATTTGATCATCAAATTTCATCAGGAAGATGCCCGTATGAGTGGATCGCCCTTTGATGTGTGGATTGCGCACCGTAAGCCGTCCGCGCAGGCGCGGCTGCGGCTGTTCTGCTTCCCATACGCCGGCGGTGGAGCCTCGGTCTTCCGCGCCTGGGTCGATGAGATGATCCCGCAGATCGAGGTGTGCCCGGTGCAGTTGCCGGGACGAGAAACCCGGCTGGCGGAAGCGCCGCTTACCCGTGTTCCGGCTGTGGTCGAGGCGCTCGCGCCGGTTCTGCTGCCGCGCCTGGACCTGCCGTTCGCCTTTTTTGGTCACAGCCTGGGCGCGCTGATCGCGTTTGATCTGGCGCGCTACCTGCGGCGCTTCTATCAGCAATCTCCGGCGCATCTGTTCGTCGCTGGCTGCGCCGCGCCGCAGATTTCCGATCTCAGGCCGGAGCTGTATAATTTGCCGGAGCCTGAGTTTGTGGCCGAGCTTCGTCGGCTCAAGGGCACGCCCGAAGATGTGTTGCAGCAGCCTGAGCTGTTGCAGATGTTGCTGCCCGGCCTGCGCGCCGACTTCGAGCTTGGCTCGACCTATCGGTACGCGCCGGAGGAGCCGCTCGCCTGTCCGATCTCGGCATTTGGCGGCCTTGCCGACCCGGAGATCAGCCGCGACGAGCTGGATGCCTGGCGCGAGCAAACTCAGGCAAAATTCGTGCTGCGGATGCTGCCGGGCGATCATTTCTTCTTGCTCGGCGCTCGCGCGCAGTTGCTTCAGGTCATCGCTCAGGAGCTACGGCAGATCGTTAACGCGCCCGTGATGACCACGCGAGCATGATCTTCAACCTATCGACCACGTAGTGACCGTTTGCGTATCGCATGAAAGGATTGTCTCATGGACCCCCTGATTATGGTCGCGGTTGCTGTCCTTGTGCTGGCAATTGTTGCGGCTTTGGTTATTTTCCGTCCCGGCGGCGATTTCAAGCCGAATGCCGCCAATGATGTCGTCGCGCCGCTGAAAGATGACGGCCCGGTGATGATGAAGTATCAGGGCGGCGCGTCGCATGACGACTCCGACGAGCCGCTTCAGGACGTGCTTCAGATGCGCGATGACGATGCGGCTCCGCCGATGCCGTCCAGAGCCCAGCGCCGCCCCGACGATCTCAAAACCGGCCTGCTTGCGGATCGGCCAAAGCCACCGGCACCCAGCCCGGAGCACGGCCCGATCATCCGATCGTTCAACCCGAACGCGGTGCTCGGCGGCGATGGCGCTGCGGTACCGGCTCCCGGCGATGGCCAGAAGGATATTCTCAACTTTACGAGGCCGCCGCAGAATCCCGGCCCGCAGCGCGACGAGTAGCCCTATTCCTTGAACGATACCTCTATGTCTCCGGCATCGGCGCTCGTGTGCTCCCATGCCGGAGGATTGTTGATGCCGCTCGGCGCTCGCGGGCCGATACTGAAGCTGGCTATCGTCGCCTAAAGCAGACCAATAACCCTGGCACGTCGTTGCAGGAGAAGCAAGCTATGAGAGTCCTGTTCACCTCGCATCTTCCCCCACACATAGCGCACGAGATTCCACTTCTGGCGCTCGACAACCTGCTCAAAGATACATCGATCGAAACCGCGTTTCTCGTGCCACGCTCCGAGCATGAATTTCTCAAGCGTCTGGGCGCGCGCGTGCTGAATGTCGATCATATCGGGTTTCGCACCGAGATGGAGGCGTACGGCGAGTTTTCACCCGATGTTGTGATCGACGACGCCAGCTTTACCACCGGCTTTGCGACGACATTATCAAAGATTCCGCGCATCGCCATTCAGCGTACGGGCATGTTTCCCGGCACGGTGGCGCGCAATCCCCGGCATCGGCACAGCATGCGCACCGCAGACGTTAAAGAGATTATCAAGTCGCTGCCCGATGTCACCGTTTTGGGCCTGCCTCAGCCTGAGGTCTTTTCGGATCTCTTCGACGCGGTGCTGAAGATCGTGCCTGGCATTCGCTCGGTTGAGATGCTGCCGGAGCCGGTGAAGGATGATCCTTCGTATATCTTCGCGGGGCCGCTGCTGCTCGAAGATCTGGTGATCAGCAAAACAAAATCGGCGAGCCATGATTTTGATACGGACGCTGCCAGGAAACGCGAGGCGCTGGAGGCGTTCTTCGAGGCCAGACAGGGCCAGCCGATCGTGTATGCGACATTCGGCACCACAGCCAAGGCGACCGCTCCGATTCCGTACTGTATCCGCTATTTGCTCAGCAACAATATTGCGGTCGTAACGAATATCAAAGTCGATGGTCTGAATCCGCGCCAGCAGGCATTGTACTGCTACCAGCCGTATGTTCCGATGCATTATGTCTGCTCGAAGGTCGACCTGATGATCCATCACTGTGGCAGCGCTACGTATCAATACCCGCTGCTGCATGAGCTTCCGACCATCACTATCGGTACTAAATGCTACGACCGTGACGATGTTGCGGTACGATTGGCGGAGCTGGGCGCGTCGGTGCATCTGCCAGCGCCGGACGAGCACGAGAATTTTGTTAAAGCCTTTCAGGAGGCCATTCAAAACTATTTCGATCCCGCCAGCGATTTCATGCAGCAGAAAAAGCAGAACATCGCGCTGCTGAGCGCAGAGGTCAAGCAGACGGCAGCCACATTCAGCTTCGAGGACGTGCTCCAGCGGGCGATCGATCTGCATGAGCAGGCGCAAGCGCATACCAGGCTCTGAGGCGTAACCGTGCGACAGGGTAGATCGTGAATATGCTATCATACGCCTGAGGAAGCTCGTTTCTGTTTGATCCCATGTGAGGGGCCTATGGCGGCTGGAAGTGTGCGTCGTCAATTTAGTGTGACAGAGTATCACCGCATGGCCGAGGCTGACATCCTGGGAGAAGATGATCGGGTGGAGCTAATTGTCGGCTATGTACGGTCATCCCGCGCCTGCGGATGTGCTTCTGCTGATCGAAGTGGCCGACTCATCGACGACGTATGATCGAAATACGAAGCTGCCGCTCTATGCGCAGGCCACCATTCCCGAAGTCTGGCTTGTCAGTGTTCCCGATGAGCGGATTGAGCGCTATCAGTGTTCCCGATGAGCGGATTGAGCGCTATACGCAGCCCGTGAATGGCATCTATCAGCTGATCCAGATCGTGCAGCGGGGACAAGACGTGGTATCGGCGGCTCTGCCCAGCCTTGCGATCGCCGCCGATAGCATCTTTGGCTAGGCGCGTCATCCGTGATGTGGCTGATCAAAAGCGCGCCGTCCATCGCCCTTATTTCGTTGATTCTGATCATCACGTCCAGGCCCACTACCGCGACCCGCAATCAAAGATCTCCAGGCGCTGGCGGTCGGTACGCAGAT
>DASUTC010000211.1 GCA_036374795.1 Herpetosiphonaceae bacterium | reverse complement strand
GGGCTTTTCCCGGCTGTCCTGAGGAGCTTTTCCGCTCCTCCCGGCCCGCTTGGCTGGGCTTCGCGCTCAGGCGGGCGCAGCTTGCCCCTCAACCTAAGCAGCCTTGAGCAAGGAAGCCGACGGATGAGGTTGGCGCTCCCGATTGAGGCGGTCGACCGCACGGTGGATGGTGCAGTCGAGATCGTCGGCGTCGACGAAGGTGCGATTGGCGAGGTGATGGCGTTTGAGATCGCGCCAGGAATGTTCGATCTCGTTCAGCTCCGGCGCATATTTGGGCAGCCATTCGACGGTGAGCCACGGCCGCTCGGCGAGCGCCTTGGTCGTGAGCTTGCTGGTGTGGATCGGGCCATTGTCCATCACCGCGACCAGCGGCCGGGTTCGCGTGGCGCCGCCGTAGCTGGCTTCGAGCGCGTTGAGCAGGTCGATGAAATCGGTCGAGCGTTTGCTGGCGCTGGTATGCACAAGAAGCTCGACGCGGATCGGATCGAAGGCGCCCAGCATGGCGCGCCGTTTTGCCTGACCCGGTGCCTCGATGCGCAGGTCCAAGCCGCGCCTGGCCCAGCAATGCGCCAGGTAAGGATGGGTGCGCGCCTCCGATTCATCGAGGAAGAGAAGGTCGATCATTGCCGCGGCGGCTTGCCGCCTCAGCTCCATGAGCCGGCTGTGACTGGCGGCGATGGCCTCGGTATCCTGACGGCCTTTCAGCGTGTGCCCCAACCCCATCGCTGGCGCGATGGGGGCCCCGACAAGCGGCCGGCGCCATGTGAACCCTTTCGGCGCAGCTGGATCGAGAGCCAGCCGTCCGAGATCGCCGGTCCCCCACGATGCTCGATCTCCGCCCGCAGGCGGGGCAGGGTCCAGCCGCCATCGTGGCGATCGTCCTCGTCGAGGATGGCCTCGGCCAGCGCTGTCGCTGCGATCCCGATCCGGCTCGGCCGGCCCGGTGGCTTGCGGCGCTGGAGGGAGGCGGTGCCGCCCTTGGCGAACAGGCCGCGCCATTCCCGCACGGTGCTGACATGCACGCCCAAGGCGGCGGCGATCCCTGCCGCCTCCCGGCCCTCCAACGTCAGCAGGATCGCCCGTGCGCGATCTGCCTCGGCGCGGTGGCCCGAGCGCGCGAGCAGACGCAATGCCGCACGCTCGTCACCATCAGCCCTGATCTTCGATCGTCCGACCATCGCCCGTCCCCGCTGCCCCAAAGACAGCAGAACGCCCAATGCATCGGCCTGTTTCAGCAGATGGGGTGATTGGGGCTCCCGACCGGGAAGGTGGCTGCTCCGCCCAGGATGGTGGAACGTGGTCTGTGTGCATCGGCCACGAGCATCGAGGAGGAGCAGCCATGAAGCACTTTGCCGGGTTGGACGTGTCGCTGGAAGAGACCGCGATCTGCGTGATCGATGAGGCAGGAACGATGGTGCGAGAGGCACAGGTCCCGAGCGAGCCCGAGGCTCTGGTGGCGTTCTTGCAAGGCTCGGGGCTCGTCCTGGAACGGACCGGCCTGGAGGCGTGCTCGTTGTCTGCCTGGCTGCACGAGAGCCTGGTCGCGGCGGGCCTGCCGGCGGTCTGCATCGAGACCCGGCGGGCCAAGGCGGCGATGGGTGCCATGCCGAACAAGACCGATCGCAACGACGCGCGCGGCCTCGCGCAGATCATTCGCACCGGCTGGTACCGGGCCGTGCACGTGGAGAGCCCGACCTGCCGGTCCTGGCGTGCCCTGCTGGCCGCGCGCCG
>DASUTC010000210.1 GCA_036374795.1 Herpetosiphonaceae bacterium | reverse complement strand
GTGGCAGTGCCGCGCATCAGCCCGGCCTCCGATCTTGCCGGCTGATCCCGCTTATCTCTGGCTTCATTGCGCAGCGTCACTGCGATCCCGCAGCCGTTTAAGCGATTGCGATCGTCGACAAGCCGCTTGCAGACTCGCTTAAATTTGCTATTATTTTGTGTTTGGAGATGAATATTCCAACAGGAGAAGTATATGACCGATCAGCCTCATTCGTACACGTTTCGGGCCGAAGTCCAGCAGTTGTTGCACATCCTGTCACATGCGCTGTACACCGACCGTGAGATCTTTCTGCGTGAGCTCATCTCGAATAGCTCCGACGCGATGCACCGCATGCGCGTCGAGGCGCTGACCAACTCCGAGGTCGTCGATCGCGATGCCGAGCTGGTGATCCGCGTTTCGAGCGACGAGGAGGCCGGAACCGTGACGATCAGCGATACCGGCGTGGGCATGACCCAGGAGGAGCTGATCCAAAACCTGGGCACGATCGCGCACTCCGGCGCGCGCGCGGTGATGGAGCAACTGCAAAAAGAGCAGCGCTCCGATCTGATCGGCCAGTTCGGCGTCGGCTTCTACTCGGTCTTTGCCGTCGCCGACAGCGTCGTCGTCACCTCGCGCTCGTTCCAGCCCGATGCCCAGGCCGTGCGCTGGGAGTCGACCGGCGGCGATACCTATACCGTGGGGCCGGACGAGCGCGCCGAGCGCGGCACGACGATCACGATCCACCTGAAAGAGGACGCCAAAGAGTTCGCGCAGCCCTGGAAGGTGCGCCAGATCATCAAGAAGCACTCCGATTTTATCGCCTTCCCGATCTTCCTCGGCGAGGAGCAGGTCAATCAGACCAAGCCGATCTGGCGTCGCGCGCCGCGCGAGGTCGATGCCGATGCCTACAAGGAGTTTTATCGCCAGCTAACGATGGATTGGGAAGCGCCGCTGCATCAGGTGCATCTCTCAACCGACGCGCCGATCGATCTGCACGCGATCCTGTTCGTGCCGTCGCAGCGCGAGCGCGGCTTTCTGGAGCGCCGCACCGAGGGCAAGATCAAGCTCTACTCCCGCAGCGTGTTGATTCAGGAGGATGCCAAGGATCTGCTGCTGCCCAACTACTTCCGCTTCGTCGAGGGCGTCGTCGATAGCGAGGACCTGCCGCTGAACGTTTCGCGCGAGTCGGTGCAGCGCACGCCCGAAATTCAGCGCATCGGCAAGACGCTCACGGGACGGCTGTCGCGCGAGCTGGCGCAGCTTGCCGAAAACGAGCCGGAGACGTATCGCACGTTCTGGACCGAGTTCGGGCCGTTCCTCAAGGAGGGCATCGCCCGCGAGCCCAGCGCCCGCGAGGAGCTGGTCAAGCTGCTGCGCTTCCACAGCACTCAGGCCGACGAGCTGGTTTCGCTGGCGCAGTATAAAGAGCGGATGGTCGAGGGCCAGGACGCGATCTACTACGTGCTGGCGACCGACCTGGATAGCGCCCGGCACAGCCCGCACCTCGACGCCTTCCAGGCACGCAACATCGAGGTGCTGCTGATGGTCGATCTGGTCGACGGCTTTATGATGAGCAGCCTGCGCGACTTCGAGGGCACGCCGCTCAAGAACGCCGACGATCCCAAGCTTGAGCTGCCGCCGCTGCCGGAGGAGGAGCAGGCCGAGAGCGTGTCGCAGGAGGCGTTCGATCGGCTGGCGGTGTGGATCAAGGACATCCTGGGCGAGCGCGTGACGGAGGTGCGGCCCTCCAAGACGCTCAAGAACAACCCGGCCCGGCTGGTAGCTGCTGCCGAGGGCCAGGCCCGCGATATGCAGCGCGTCCAGCGCATGATCAACCGCGATTATCAGGTGCAGCCCTCGGCGCTGGAGCTGAACCGCGCCCACTCGCTGATCCGCAATCTGGTCCAGCTCCACGAGTCGCGGCCCGATGACCTGCTGGGCAAGGTGATCGTCGAGCAGCTCTACGATAGCGCGCTGCTCCTCGACGGCCTGCATCCTAACCCGGCGCAGATGGTGCCGCGTATCCAGCAGTTGATGGAGGCGGCGGCGCGCGGCGAGACAGCGTAGCCGCCGTCATCCAAAGTCACCATAGGCGGAGCAGGGCGTCGCTTCTATGACGCCCTGCGGTGTTTTCTGGCGGCGCTGGCAATTATTGACGAACCGGCGACCCGCGCATTACAATCTGGCACACGAGCAGATGTTGAGGCGATACAGCATCCTGGTGTGGGCCGCGTCAGCTAGGAATGCCATGAGCGAGAATCTTTCAGCCTATCTGGATATTGAAACCGCCTTCGACGGCTCGATCACCGTGATCGGCATCTACCGCCCCGACAGCGGCACCTTCCAGCTGGTTGGCGGCGGCGTCCACGATCTGAACGTGTACCGTGCCCTGGAAGGCGTGCAGACGATCTATACCTACAACGGCGGCAGCTTCGATCTGCCGGTGATCCGGCGACGGCTCCACGTCGATCTCAAACAGGATTTTCAGCACCACGATCTGATGCGCGACTGTTGGAAGCATGGCCTTAAAGGCGGCCTGAAAAAGGTCGAGATCCAGCTTGGCATCGCCCGCAGCACCGCAGGCATGAGCGGCTGGGACGCCCCCCGTCTCTGGCAGCGCTACGATGTCTACGGCGATACCGCCGCGCTGGAGCTGCTGCTGCGCTACAACCGCGACGATATCGTCCACCTGCCGCGTCTGCGGGCATATCTGCATGCGCTGCCCGAAGAGCCGCTCCACGAGGCGATCTGGATCTGGGATCGCTAGCACCGCCGGAGCTTCCGCCCTTGTGCCCTCTGGCAACCCCTCCGGCCAGAGCGCATCGTCTGCCACGAGCGCGCCCGATGAAACAACGTCGCTGCAACACCTGCTCTGTTCCGCCAGCCATCCGCGCGGCTGCCTCTGCTCCGCGCCGCTTGTGTTTGTGCGGCAAACACAGTACCATGCACAGCAGCATAGGGCAGCGCTGCTGCTACCTTGAGCCGAATAGCTTTGTGATAGGGGAGAGAGCTAAGCGAAAATCATGCAACAACGAGTGCTTAATGGACGCTACGAGCTGATCAGCCCGCTCGGACAGGGCGGCATGGCGACGGTCTATCGTGGGCGCGACCTGCGGCTTGGGCGAGCGGTGGCGGTGAAGGTGCTCCACAACTACTACGCCACCGACGACGAGTTTCTCCAGCGCTTCGCGCACGAGGCGATGTCGGCGGCCAACCTGTCGTCGCACCCCAACATTGTCGATGTGTACGATGTCGGGCAGGAGGGTGATCTCAACTATATCGTGATGGAGCTGGTCGAGGGCCAGGATCTCAAGACGATGATCGAGGCGCAAGCGCCGCTGCCGCCCGACACGGCCTTGCAGATCGTCGAGCAGGTAGCCGAGGGGCTGGACTACGCCCATCGGCGCGGGCTGGTCCACCGCGATATTAAGCCGCAAAATATTTTGCTCACGCCCAGCGGGCATATTCGCATCACCGATTTCGGCATTGCCAAGTCGCATCTCTCGACGGCGGTCACGCAGGCCGGGATGACCTTCGGCACCGCCGACTATATCTCGCCGGAGCAGGCGCAGGGCCTCACCGCCACGCCGCAATCCGATATTTATAGCCTGGGGATCGTGCTCTACGAGATGCTGACGGGACGGCTGCCCTTTGTCGCCGATACGCCGATGGCTGTCGCGCTGCAACATATTCAGCAGCCAGCGCCGCCGCCGCGCCAGATCAACCCGTCGCTGCCGCCATCCCTGGAAGCGCTCGTGCTGCGCGCCATCGCCAAAGATCCCCGCCAGCGCCCCGCCAGCGCCCAGCAGTTCGCCCAGGAGCTGCGCGATTTTCGCAGCGGACGCATGCAGCAGACGGTCGCCGTGCCGGTCAATCCCACGCCGCGACCGCCCGCGCCGCAGCCTGCTCCCGTCCCGCGCCAGCGCAGCCTCGATGCTACAACCGTCAATCCCACGCCACAGCCGCAGCGCCGCCCGACCCAGCGACCCCCGTACGTCGCGCCGCCGCCACCGCCGATCGCCGCGCCACCACGCCACAGCGGCGGCATGGGCTTCGGCACGCTGCTGATCGGCCTGCTGCTGCTTGGCGGCGTCCTGGCGCTGGCCTATTTCGCGCTCAATACTGATTGGTCGCAGTTCGGCGGCGGCCAGACGGGCGGGCCGCCCACCGCGACGGCCACCGCCACGCCAGAGTCCACCCCCACCGCCCAGCCGACCGGCACCGCCGTGGCAACGCTCAGGCTGCCCGATTTTGTGGGCCAGTCCGAGCGCGCGGTCGTCGATCAGCTTAACCAGCTTGGACTGGTGCGCCGCGCCGACCCCGACAATCCTGCCCTTCAGCCGCGCAACGATCCAGCGCCCGCCGGAACCGTGATCGTGCAAGATCCACCGGCAGGCACCGACGTGCCCATCGGCTCGGAGATCACGATCGTCGTCAGCCTCGGCCCGGAGATCGTTACCGTGCCCGACGTAGGCAGCCGCCGCGCTCAGGATGCGCAGGCCGAGCTTCAGGCCGCCGGATTCGTCGTCCAGCAGCAGATCCAGCCCAGCCGCACGGTTCAGGAAGGCTTTGTGGTCAGCCAGAATCCGCAGCCTGGCGCGCGGATCAACAAGGGCGATACCGTCACCATCGTCGTCAGCGCGGGCGATGTCGTGGCCTTCCCGGATGTGATCGCCAATGGCACGCTCCTGCCGGACGCCCGCACGCAGATCGAGTCCGCCGGATTTGAGCTCGTCGCGATCGACGAGCAAGGCCCCGAGCGGCTTGCCAACTTTACCAGCTTCCAGCCGAACGAGGTCGTCAGCGCTACCGCCGACGGCATCCCGATCGACGCGCCCGGTAAGCTCGTCCCGCGCAATGCGAACGTCGTGCTGGGAGTGAGAGCGCCCTAACCGCAGCGGGGCCGGGCGAGGGTGTGGGGGCGTCCCCCTACTATTCTTTCCCCCTCTCCTGATCGAGAACAAAAGAGCCAAGAACCGAGTTCCAAATACTTCGTTTGGAACTCGGTTCTTGAAATTTGAACTTTGAACTCGAAACTCAACTACCGGGCATTGCCCCGAACTTCAGCGCCCAGCCGACCCAGGAGCACCTTGTACGGATCGGGGTTGGTGGGATGATACTCAAACCGCGCCCGCTCGAACCACTGCGTCAGCACCCGGTCGCCGGAGGAGTTCGTCTCCATCTTCGCCTGGGTGAGCGGCAGGCCAAAGAGCGCCAGCGACTCTGCGGGGGAGATCGAGCTTCTGCCGTCGAATTCCAGCCCGTGCGTGTTGTAGTAGGTGCGGAACGGCTCGCATACCGCGAACTGCAAGTTATCCACGTTCACCGCCGTGCAATCCGCGTTGATCGGACGCGACTCGTACTCCCTGCGCCAGTCGCGTCCAAGCTGCCGGAGCCGCTGATCGCCAAGGCGGCCCAGCAGGACATCATACGGCGCGCGATTTTCGGGATGCATCTCGAAGCGGTTGCGCTCGAACCATTGGGTCAGATACGTCTTGCCTGTATCGGGGTTCGCCTCATTCTGGAAGAGCGAGATCGGATAGCCAAAGACCGGCAGGCCGCCGTTCTGTCGCCAGTAGTCGAGGAAGCGCCCCGTGAGGCAGTAGGGCGTCTTATCCTCGAAGCAGATCACCTCGCCGGTATTTGCCTGTGCAGGACGCGGCGCGGCCTGAGGCAGCAGCACGAGCAGCGCAAGCAGCGCGACGATGAACAGACGTGATCGATATGACATGGTTCTTGTCCTTCCGGGGGGTGTTCGCAAAGCTGTATTGTCGGCAAGATTGTAACAGGCTACGCAGCCGATAGCGCTGGTATGTTGCTCGGATACGCCTGTATCGCACCTGATAGGCTACTCAAGAACTTCAGCCACGTATCATCGCCTGATGCCGACGTTACGCATGTATGTGGTGGTCGAAGCAAGACCAGAGCCAGCAGCCAGAGCCGAGCACCAGAAACCAAGAACCAGGAGCCGCTGGATCGCATCCAGATTGACTCCTGGTTCTCTGCTCTTTGTGCTTTGTGCTTTGTGCTTTCGTCCCCTGGCGCTTAGTTCTTGGTGCGCCGGGCGTCCATGCCGGGGTACCCTCCGGGTCTGGCACCCGCGTGGCACCCGGTTCTTGGTTCTTACCCCGTACTTATCGATCGCTCCCGATGCGCGTCGATCACATCTGAGATCCGATTGAGCTTATCGAGGATCGTCGTAAGCTGCGCCAGACTATCCACCATCAGCGTCGCGATCAGGGTAGCCCGACCGGCATGGCGATTCTCGACCTGCTGCACGCCCTGGATGTTGATCCCGGCGTCGGCCACGGTGCTGGTGATGTCGCGCCACAGCCCAACGCGGTCCCAGGCTTCGATGCGGATCGGCACGGGATAGGCTTGCTTATTGTCGCTCGGACCCCAGGCCACATCCATCAGCCGGGCGCGGTCGCGCTCGTGCAAGATATTATGACAATCGGCGCGGTGGATCGTCAGCCCCTTGCCGCGCGTCACAAACCCGACGACACGATCGCCCTCGATCGGGTTGCAGCAGCGTGCCAGGCGCGTGTGAATATCGTTGGTGCCGCGCACCTGAATGCCGACCTTGGGCGGCTCCGCATGACGCGGCGATGTGTCGGGCAGCTTCGCCAGCGGATCGAGATCGCCCTGCATCACCTTCTGCCGCGCGATCACCCGCCGCACCAGCTCGCGCGGATGCTGATCGCCGACGCCGATCGCCGCGAAGAGATCTTCGACGCTCTTGAAATTATTGGCCTCGACCACATCGTCAAACGACAGCGACATGCCCAGCCGCTTCATCTCGCGCTCCAGCATATCGCGGCCTGCGGCGATATTCGGGCCGCGCTCCTGGCGGCGGAACCAGCGCCGAATATGATTGCGCGCGTTCGAGGTCTGCACAAACTCCAGCCAGTCGCGGCTCGGACCACGCGGCTGCTTGGAGGTCATCACCGAGACGACCTCGCCGTTTTGGAGCTGATAGTGCAGCGGCACCTGCCGATTGTTGACCCGCGCGCCGATACAGTTGTTGCCGACATCGGAGTGAATGCGGTAGGCGAAGTCGATCGGCGTCGAGCCTTTGGGCAGGTCGATGATCTTGCCTTTGGGCGTGAAGACATAGACCTGCTCCTGAAGCACCTCGCTCTTGACCGTCTCCATGAACTCGCGGTCTTCGTTGATCTCGCGCCGCCACGCGATCAGGTTCCGCAGCCATTGCAGCTTGGCGTCGATCGACACCTCGGCCTTTCTGCCAAAGCCTTCTTTGTAGCGCCAGTGCGCCGCGATGCCGTGCTCGGCCACCTCGTGCATGTCGTGGGTGCGAATCTGGATCTCGCACGGCTGCCCGCCCGGTATCAAGATCGTCGTGTGGAGCGACTGATACATGCTCTCCTTGGGCATGGCGATGTAGTCGTCGAACTCGTTGGGGATCGGCGTCCAGCGGTTATGCACGATGCCCAGGACTTGATAGCACTCGGCCACGGTGTTGACGATCACGCGCACCGCAAGCTGATCGTAGATCTGGTCGAGCGGCACGCCCTTACGATCCATCTTGCGCCAGATCGAGTAGATATGCTTGGGCCGTCCCGTAATCTCGCCGGAGATGCTCGATTTATCGAGTTCCTGGCGCAGGCTGCTGATCACGCGATGAATAATCCGCTCGCGGGCGTCGCGCCGAAGCTGAAGCTGGCGGCTGATCGTATCGTACTTTTCGGGATCGAAATAGCGAAACGAGAGATCTTCCAGCTCCCACTTGATCTGCCAGATGCCCAGGCGATGCGCCAGCGGCGCGTAGATCTCCAGCGTTTCGCGCGCGATACGCTTTTGCTTGGGCTCCGGCACGTGCTGCAACGTCCGCATGTTGTGCAGCCGGTCGGCCAGCTTGATTAAGACCACGCGCGGATCGTCGGCCATCGCGATAAACATCTTGCGATACGAGCCGGCCTGCGCATCTTCTTTGGTGCGGCCCTCGATCGCCTTCAGCTTGGTCAGGCCATCGACGATATTGGCGATCTCGACGCCGCACTGCGCCTTGATCTGATCGAGCGAGAAGTTCGTATCCTCGACCACATCATGCAACAACCCAGCCGCGATACAGGCTGGGTCGAGCTTAAGGTCGATCAAGATATGCGCCACGGCGATCGGATGCAGGATGTATGGCTCGCCGGAAGAGCGACATTGTTTCTCATGCGCCGCCTGAGCAATCGTAAAGGCGGTTCGCACGATCGTATCGTCAAAGTCGGGATGATAAACGTGCAAACGCTTGATCAGCCCCTCCGGCTCTGAGGTCAGGGCTGGCTGCGTCGTCGGGAGCGCAGGCTTCGTCGCCGCGACACCATTCGCAGGTTGTGTGTCAACATTGGTTAGTGCTGTTGAGGGATGATCCATTTTTGGCGCTCCATCCCGGATCAGACCGTGTTGGACCCGCTCTCAATCAGACGCGGCTCACAGGTCTGTGAAGGATAGCACGGGGATCGAGGGGCTGTCAAGTAAATTATGTAAACTTATAGCAATGTTGAGAATCTTTCTCATCAGGTGGTACTATTATCATTCTACTGATTGCAATGCGCTATTCTCAACACGATCGTATATGCATCGAGCGCAGCACCAATTCTATTGGGAGCGCGCGACCAGCAGCGTGCGCAGCTCTGGAAGGATCACGGCCACGCGCTCGGAGTTACCGTGTTCGAGGTGGTAGCGTAGATCGATCAGCCGCGTGCGTATCCGGTAAAACACCAGCCGTCGGCGAAACGCGGCATCCAGCGGGCGACTATAGCAGCCGAGCGCCGCTGCGAGAAAGGCCGCGCCGTGCTCCAGCAATCCCACAAAATCGATCGCAGGATCGCCCAGCACGACATCGCCGAAATCGATCACGCCCGCGACGCGCTGTGCGCGAGGATCGAATAGCATATGCACCGGCATGAGATCATTATGGACCAGCGCCGGAGCAAAATCCCAAACGGCGGCATCGGCGGCAAATGCGTACAGACGGCAGATCCGCTCGCGCTGCGACGGTCTGAGCAGCGGAAAGACCACACGCTCGATCTCGGCGTATTCCGGTACAAAGCTGGTGGGATCGAAGCGGCGCAGGCCCGGCGCGACCTGCCGCGCTGTCGCGGGTGGCACACTGTGGAGCGCCTGCAAGAATAACCCCATCTGCCGCGCGACAGCCCGACGCACCGCAGCAGACGCCGCCTGCAAGAGTGGCGGATCGAGCGGCACGCCCGCGATCATGCGATACCCGACAAAGGGCCCCTCGCCGACCTCTCTCGCCGGACACGCATAGGTAAAATCGGGGATCGGCAGCGGCAGACGCGGCGCGAGATAGGGCAGCAGCGCTTGCTCCACCGCAAGCTGCGCTGCGCTCTCGGCGTTGCGCGGGAAGCGAAAAACCCACGCTTCATCGACGAGCGCCACACGGCTATCCCAGCCCTGCTCGACCAGCCGGATCGAACCGGCGGCCAGCTCAGGCGCGCAGCGTGCGATCCGCTCGCGTAGCCGCTGCGCGCTAGCGGCTGCTGTCGTCATTGAGCGCTCGGAGCGTCGTGAGCACCCGCGCCACTACCAGTCCCAGCAGCGCGCCGACGACGACCCACAGCGTAAGCAGCAGCCAGATCACCCAGGTTGTGCCGTTGGACGCCAGCATCAGCGCCAGCAGCGAGAAGACGCAGAAGGTTGGTGCGAGCAGCGAGCCGACGATCAGCAGCGACCGCAAGCGCCGCTGGAGCCGTTGCCGATCGATGTGTGCAGACATAGTATGCTTCGCTATCATTCGTTGATTCTGATACGGGGATTATACTCCTGTTGGCGGGCGGCGCTTATGCCAATCGACACACGCTCAAGAACAAGAAAGGACGCTCGCGTGAGCGTCCTTCGGGAGTAGCGTTATCGCGCAATCGCGCACGCCCCAGTCGTCACAGGACGATCAGCCCACGGCGCGCGCCTGAGCGCACGGCTTCGGTGCGGCTGGCGACGCCAAGTTTGGCATAGATCGCCGAAACATGGAATTTGACGGTATGCTCGCTGATGTGCAGACGATCGGCGATCATTTTATTGGACAGCCCTTGTCCAATCAGTTGCAACACCTCCTGTTCCCGCGTCGTCAGCGGCTCGGCCAATGGCTCGTCGGCATCGGCACGAAGGGTGCCCGCCGACACCAGGACCTGCGCTGCAAGATGCGGATGGATCACCAACAGGCCGTGGTACAGCGCGGTAACGCCTGCGATCAGCTCCTCGGCAGAGGCATCGCCCGGCAACATGCCCCAGGCGCAGCCAACCGCAGGCGACCCAAGCCCGGCCTCTCCCTCGTCGGTGACGAGCAGCACGCCGCGCAGCGTATCCGGCACCGCCAGACGCCCGCTCGGCAGCAGGCCATGCAGCACCGCAACCTCGGCGGCGGCGAGTGGCGCGTGCCGAAGATCGTCCAGCGTCGCGCCGTCGCCGATCACCTGGAGCGACGGATCGGAGGCCAGCAAGACGCGCAGGCCCGCCCGCACCGCTGGCGCCGCCGCGATCACCGCCACCCGAATCACGCCGCTACCCGCTGCGCCGGAAACGCATCCAGCGCGACATCGGCGTCGCGGATCTCGCCGCCACGCAGATAGCGCACGCCCACCGCATCGCCTGCGCGGTGCTCGGCCAGCGCGTAGGTCAGGCTATGCCCGTCCAGCACGGGCTTGCCCGCCACGTCCAGCAGCACATCGCCGATGTAGAAGCCCGCCCGCTCCGCCGCGCCGCCCGACAGCAGCTCGACCACCAGCAGCCCGCGATCACGCTGCGCCAACGCCTGGAAGCTGGCCGGAAGCGGCACCGGCTGCACGCCGACGCCAAGCATCGGGCGCTGGCCCTCCGCCACCAGCAAGAACTGCGTCGCGATATGGCTGGGAATCGCCACGCCCAGATCGCCGCCGAAGATCATCGCGTTGACGCCGATCACGCGGCCCTGCGCGTCCAGCAGCGGACCGCCGGAGTTGCCCGGCGCGAGACGCACGTCGGAGCGAATATACTCGGCTTTGCCGCTGCGCCACGACGTTTCGATCTCGCCGACCGCGCTGATGATCCCTGCCGTGACCACGCCGCGCTGGCCCCAGGGATTGCCCACCGCCAGCACCAGCTCGCCCACGCGCAGCGTCGACGACACGCCGATCTCCGCCGCGGGCAGGCCGATCGCGTCCACGCTGAGCGCCGCCAGATCCAGCACCGGATCGCGGGCGATCACCCGTGCCTGGATCTCGCGGTCGTCGTTGAAGAGCACCGATACATGCTCGCGGCTGCCCACAACGTGATGGTTGGTCATGACGATGCCATCCGACCGCCACACGATGCCGGAGCCGGAGCCGCGCCGCCCGCTCCGCACCTGCACCACGCTATCCTGAACCTTGCCGATGAGCCCGGCCAGCCCATCGGAAATTGCCCGCGACAGCAGTGTAGCGCCTGTTACAGACTCCTGTTCCAACATATCTTCCTCTTGAGCTTGCAGCAGGAACGATCGATAGGAGTTTCGATCTCTCGGTTCTTGGTTCTGACGCCCCAAACCCGGCCTATCGGCGTGCTACGAGCGCGTACCAACCGTGACCGATAGCTCGCGCAGCTCGCCGCCGCGAATGATCTGCGCCGTTTGCGCCTGACCAACTTTATCGCCGGTCAGAAACGCCTGCAAATCATCCGCGCTCTCGACGATCTGCCCGTTCATCGCCACCAGCACATCGCCCAGCAGCAGACCGGCGTTCGCCGCCGGGCTATTCGGCTCGACATGCACCAGCAGCAGGCCGACGCTGGGCCGCGTGCCGCTGATCGTGGGAGTATTGTCGGGCAGACGTACCGGCTGCGAGCTGATGCCAAGATAGCCGCGCTTGAGCGAGCCGTGCTGCGTTAGCGTCTGCGCGATGCTCCAGGCGATCGAGCTGGGAATACCGATCGCCGGGCCGTTCGACAGCCCCGTAGTCGTCATGCCGACGATCGCGCCGTCAGCGGTGATCAGCGGGCCGCCCGAAAAGCCGGGATAGGGCGTCGCGTCGGTGCGAATAATGCGCTCGATCATACCGCCGCGTCCGCCGCGCCACGGCCCGCCTACCGCGCTGACGATGCCGAGACTTGCCATCGGGCCGCTCGTGCTGGGCCGTCCGAGCGCCAGGATCAGTTGCCCCACCCGCGCTGGCTCGCTGGCCTGTGTCGCTGGCTCAAGCGTCACGCCCGACACGCGCAGCACCGCAATATCGGTCGCCGGGTCGCGTCCGACAAGCTGCGCTTTGGCCTCGGTACCGTCGTGTGTCACGATACTGATATCTTCGTCGCGCTCGACCACGTGGTCGGCGGTCAGGATCAGGTCGGCGGCGATGGCAATACCACTCGCGGGAAAGCGCTGGCGACCATTGACCAAAACCGTGGAGCGGCCCGCCCGCTCAACTGCGTTCGCCATCTGCGTCGACAGATCGGCTAGCACGTTGTCACTCATATCGTCCTCCGTTTCATTGTTGATCATGAGTGTAGCGCGCGGCCAGCGTGGCAGCATCGGCTAGTCGATGAGGCCCAACCTGGAAGTTCGGCTAGTACGGCTACGGCGCAGGCGGGTGCTAACAACTGCCTGGGACACGTGCGCGACGTGTCCCCCGCATCTCGCAAATCCACTAGCGGCGTCGCCTATGCACGGCGAAGATCTACTGGGAGGATGTAAACGGATTGAAGAGGGTTAGACCGTCAATCCAGTCAAAATCATCCGTATTGCGAGTGACGAGTGTCAGCTTATACACAGGCGCCGCACGCCAGCGCTCAGGCCAGCGCCTCGGCGATCACCGCCTCAGCCTCGATCTCGACCAGGATCTCTGGCCGGATCAAGCGCCGCACCTCGACCATGCTCGTCGCCGGGCGGATCGCGTGAAAGAACTCGCCGTGTGCCCTGCCGATCTGCCCCCAATCGTCGATATTGACGACATAGATCCGCGTGCGCACCACGTCCTCCAGGCTGGCACCGGCGGCTTGCAGCGCCGCCTCGATGTTGCGGAGGATCTGGATCGTCTGGGCGTACGGATCGCCGATGCCGACGATCTTGCCATCGGGATCGGTTGCCGTGGTTCCAGCGACATGCACAAAGGGACCGATCCGCACCGCCCGCGAGTAGCCGACGATCGACTCCCACGTCGTGCCCGTCGCAATACGTTGTCTGTTCATAGCTCGATCACCTCAAACCTTTGAAGTCGATCACGTCGACCTTTACGCTTATCCCCGACGCCCGCGCTGGATGGCATAACGGCTACCGCTGGTGGGCGGATCGCTACGCGGCGCACCGGCTCGCTTGCTACAGTGGCAGCCAGGCGGATCTTGCAGCGCACCGACCAGCTACCGCGCGGCGCGCTGAGCGAACATCGATCACGAGGCACCCGTATGGCGAGTATACAGCCAAACTCCCAAGAGCTTCCACCGATCTTTATCATCTCCGGCGGCGCTGGCGCGCTCGGCAAGCATATCGCCCGGATCGCGCTCTCGCAGTTTCCACAGATCAATCCGCAAGTCCTGGTGATTCCGCAGGTCCGCCACGCCGAGCAGCTTCCAGAGGTGATCGCGCAGGTAGCGGCCAAGCAGGGCATTATCATCCACACGATGGTCGAGCCGACCATGCGCCGGACGCTGGTCGCGCTGACCGAGCAGCACCGGATTCCGGCGATCGACACGATCGGCGATCCGCTTGCGCAAATCGCCTCAGTCTTCGGGCATGAGCCGCTGGGACAGCCCGGCCTCTACCAGCGCCAGCACGAGGTCTATCTCGAACGCATCCACGCGATTGAGTACACCGTCGAGCATGACGACGGGCGCAACCCGCATGAGCTGCACCAGGCCGACGTGGTGCTGGTCGGCGTGTCGCGCGTCGGCAAAACGCCGCTCAGCATCTACCTCTCGGTGCTCGGCTGGAAAGTCGCGAATGTTCCGCTGGTGCCACACGTCGCGCCGCCAGCCGAGCTGTTCCAGATCGATCCGCATCGCGTGGTTGGTCTGACGATCGACGTGGATATTTTGCTCCAGCATCGTCACTGGCGGCGCTCAGCAATGGTCGGAACGACTGGCCGCGATTATACGGAGCCTGAGATGCTCCAAGACGAGATCATGAGCGCGCGGCGGCTGTGTCGGCGGCATGGATTTGCGCTGGTCAACGTCACCAACAAGCCGATCGAAGAAACCGCCGATCAGGTGATCGCGCTGCTTAGCCGCTGGTTTGAGATGACCGTTCAGTAGGAGGGCGTGCGGGGCTGCGCTGCCAGCAGGTGCGATCGAGGTTAAGGCGAAGCGGCTCGCGCCGTCAACGCGAGCCGCTTCACATACCAGGATTCCTTATCGCAACCGAGCGCCCATCATGCCATCACGAGGCGCGACGATTGAAGCGATAGCCGACGCCGCGCTCGGTATGAATATAGCGCTGGCTGTCGGGCTCCGGCTCGATCTTGTTGCGCAGCTTGCGAATGCGCACCCAGAGCGATTCGGGATCGCCCTCCTCGCCAAAGCCCCAGGCTTTGCGCAGCAGCGTCGCCGTGGGCACGATCGTGTTGGCGTTCTGCATCAGCAGGAACAGGATTCGCGCCTCGATCGGCGTCAGCGCGACCTGCTTGCCGTCGACCCATGCCAGGCGATGCCCGAAATCGACCGTTAGATGCTGATCGACGACCACGCGCTCGCCGGGATGCAGCCCGCCCTCGTAGTAGCGCGCCAGCAGCCGGTTGACGCGCGCGCGGAGGATCGGGTAGCTGAACGGCTTGATAATATAATCATCCGCGTGCTCCTCCAGGCCCTTGATCGTCGTCTCCTCGTCGCTGATCGAGGTCAGAATGATAATCGGGATCTCCACCGCGCGGCGCAGCCGGTCCGACAGATCGAACCCGGTCATATCCGGCATCATCAGGTCCAGCACCGCGATATCCGGCCAGCGCTGATTCACTTTTTCCAGGGCGGTTTCGCCATCCGGGGCCGTCACTACGTCGAACCCATCGGTGAGAAAGCTCGCCTCTAACGAGCGCCGCACCACGAGATCGTCATCTGCGATCAGTAATCGCCACTTGGTCATCAAAGTTACCTTCTAGGGGAATGGTAAAGTAGATCGTCGTACCAACATCGAGCTGGCTTTCGGCCCAGATCTGGCCGCCATGCGCGCGCACAACCTCACGGCAGAAGTTCAGGCCAAGCCCGGAACCACGCCGCGCGCCCTCCTGCCGGGCCTGGAAGAACCGGTCGAAGATATGCCCGACATCCTCCGGCGCAATCCCAACGCCGGTATCGCGTACCGTAAACAGCATTTGGACGTCGTTTTCCGCCCGCCTCGCAGTAATATACACGCCACCTTTGCGCGTAAACTTGATCGCGTTATTGACCAGATTGACGAGCACGCGGCTCAGCTTACGCATGTCGGCGATGATCGTCGGCTCCTCCGGCATCTCGATTGTGAGCCGCAGCTTGCGCTCGGCGGCAGCGCCCGAAAGCTGATCCAGCACCGGGCCTTTCAGATCGGACGGCTGGAACGGCACTTTTGCCAGCTCCAGCAGCCCGGTTTCAGCGCGATATACGTCGAGAATATCGTTGATCAGCTCCTCCTGGGCCTCGCACGCCTTGCGCGCCAGATCGATAAACTCCATGCTGTCGGGATCTTGCACGCTGACGCCAAGCACATGCAGGCAGCCCATAATGCCCGCCAGGGGAGCGCGCAGATCGTGCGTCAGCATATGCACCACATACTCGCGCGCGGCCTCGGCCTGTTTAAGCTGGGTGTAGAGGCTGGCGTTATACAGCGCCGACATCACCTGCGCCGCGACTGAGCTCACCATCGGCAGTTGCTCTTCGCGGAAGCGCTGCGGCTCTCGATGCATCAGCGTCAGCACGCCCAGCTCAGTATGGTTATGAATCAGCGGGATCGCCAGCGCGGTACGCACCGGCCCGGTCAGATCGTCCAGCGGCAGCCAGCGGGAGTCGTTGATCGTATCGGTGACGAGAACCGTCTCGCGGCTGCGCAGCGCCAGACCGGCCAGACCTTGCGCCAGCACCAGCGTTGTTTCATCGGGATGATGCGTCTGATCGCCTTCGACCAGCGTGGTGATCTTGCGCCAGGTCTGGCCGCGCGGATGCTTGATCAGCACGCTGCCCTGCGTCGCCCCGATCAGATTGACCATCACATTCAGCGCCTCGCGCACAAGCTGGTCGACATCCAGCGTGCTGTTAAGCTGCTGCCCGACGAAACAGAGCATCTCGTTTTTGTCGCGCTCGTTGATCAGCTCGTCTTGCACCTGCTTGAGACGCAGCAGCGCGCGAACTTTGGCGATCAGCTCGGCGCTTTGGACCGGCTTGCTCAGGAAATCGTCCGCGCCAACTTCAAGGCCTCTGACCTTATCCGATAGATCATGCTTGGCGGTAATCAGCATGATCGGCAGGTATTCCTCGTGGTTGCGGCGCACCTCCTCGATCACCTCGTAGCCGCTCATGCGCGGCATCATCACGTCGAGCAGCATCAGATCGGGGATGGTATGTTGGATGATCTCTAACGCTTGCAGGCCATCGCTGGCCGTCAAAATATCGTAGCCTTGCGAGCGCAGAATCATGCGGAGGAGGTCAACATTATCCTCATGATCATCGACGATTAGAATTCGCGCCGGGTTTTGTCCGTTCATGGCCTCGCCCCTAGTTATTCCGCGCACCTCTATGCTACTACCGTTCTTCGTATCAGACATGGAGCATGAGTATCACGATCTTGCAGGTATCATTGGTTAGTGGTCGGAGAGTACCGCCAGATTAGCAGATTTGAAAGAGTTCGCCCTGCTGAAGCGCCAGATCGCTGTGCCAGGTTGCGCTCGGCTTGTCGCGCTGCGCAATGCTCAACGTGAGCGGCGGCACGTCCAGCATGTCGAGATAGTTGCGCACAAACTGGATCACGCCGCGCGGACGGTCATTCGCTCGCTCGGACAGGTGCCCGAGCCACACGTCGCGCCGCCGACCATCCTGCACAATCGCCTCGATCAGTTGCGCCGCCTGCAAATTCGACAGGTGCCCGTACTCTCCCAGAATGCGATGCTTGGTGCTCCACGGATAGGCCGTCGCCAGCAGCCGCTCGCGGTCGTGGTTCGCCTCGATCACCACGAGGTTCGCCTCCTGGAGCGCGGCGACAATATGTGGCTGAGTATGTCCAAAATCGAGCGCGATGCCGATCGTCCACTCCTGGTGACGCAGCAGCACGCCGACAGGCTCGGCGGCATCGTGCGGCAGCGCAAAGCTCCAGACATCGGCATCGCCCACGCTGATGCCGTCGGCGTGCAAGGCTCGCAGATCCACGCCCTGGACCGCCGCTCCGAGGGCTTGCGCCGTGCCAGAGGTACAGACGATCGGCACGTTGTAGCGCCGCGCTAACGGCCCGGCACCCTGCGCGTGGTCGTGATGCTCATGCGAGAGCACGATCGCCGTGAGCGTGCTCGGCTCAACATTATGTTGGCGTAGCACCCGCTCTAGCGTGCGCGCGGACAGGCCGGCATCGATTAAAAACGCGCCAGCAGTTGTTCGCACCAGAAACGCGTTGCCACTGCTGCCGCTGGCTAAGGACCGAACTTGGAGGCTCATCGGCCAGATTATAACATGCCTATCGCATCCCAACAGGGCCGCAATCGACAGCCCTGGATGAGGCCCGACCTGGAATAATGCTGCAATGGTATGCTCAAGTATACCAGCGATTTAAAAAGATGCGCCCGGAGTCTATAGAACTCCGGGCACGGGTGTGAAGGGTAGGTGTGTTCTGGCTAAAATGGGGCCTCGCTCATAGCCGTCTCGTCGAGCGCGGGCCGGGCATCCAGAAACATGATGTCGTCGGCGCGCACCATGATGCGCTTGCGCTTGTTTCCTTCGCGATCTTCCCAGCTATCCGTGCGCAGGCTGCCCGTCACACGCACCCGGCTGCCTTTGCGTAGATTCGCGACCGCCGTCTCGGCCAGCTGGTCCCAGGCGACCACATCGATCCAATCCGTGTCGTAGTTCCAGGTGCCGTCTTCGTTGCGGCTGCCGGGCCGCTTGGTGGCGACGCTAAACTCCGCGATCGGCACGCCCGACGGGGTATAGCGCTGTTCGGGATCGTTGCCCAGCCACCCGATCAGCTCGACATAGTTAACAGTACCTCGCACCGGCTTCATTGTACACCTCCACGCATCATGCGCAACTTGTTCATGCGCTTGTTAGGCTCAAGCGCACGATTCGGACCAACACAATAGAACGTACAACCGTGCGCGATGGCCCTCGGCTGAGGGCTGAAGGCCATCGCAGGCCCGAATTAAGCTGCGCGGCGGGTGCCGGAGGCGGCAGACGCATCGCGCGGGCGAAGCTGGCGGGGGCGCTGCTGCCATTCGCTGAGCAACTGGCCGGCCTCATCCATCGAAAGATCGGCCAGGCCACGATCGCCGAAGCGCGCTCGCAGCTCGCCCTCGACATCGATGCCGCGCTCGTCGACCAGACGCTCCAGCGCGCGGACCTGGCGCTGTGTCGCGCGCTCGCCGATCGGCAGAATCGCCTGGCGGTCGGTGGGAGCTGGCTCAGGCTGCGGCTGCTCGGCGGCGGGCTCCTCCGCCGCTGCCTCCACAGGCGCGGCGGCATCGGACGGCGCTTCGTCTACGGAGCCGGAGAGCGCGCCCTTCAGCTCGTCGATCAGCTCGGATGCTTCGCGCTTGGTCAGCGTCAGCAGGTTCAGCATGCGATCGGCGGCAAAGGCTGCCAGCCGCTCGTTATCCCAGCCTAGCTCCTTGAGCAGGTACTCCATGTACTGGCGCTGCTTCTCGCTGGCGGGAGCGTCAGGCTCGCGGATCTGGACCGGCAGCGGCTGTGCGACGACATGCTCGCGCAGATCGCGGACCTGCGCCTCGACCGCCGCGCGCTGTGCCTCGTACATGCGCAGCCCCGTGGCGACCGCCTGGGCAATCTGCTCGTCGCTGGCCGTCGGCGGCAGCGTGATCGTCTCTTCGAGCGTGTAGTAATCGTCTCCGACTTTGACTGCCGCCCGCAGCGTGCGTGTCACGCTGGCCTGGACTGTTTCTTCGTGCTTAGGCATTGGGTTTCCTCCGTTTTAGATAACACACTCCGGCTCATGTTATGTGAAGCTATAGTATAGCACACGTGTTCGACAAGCGCAAGTCCAGCCGATTGGTATGCGTTAGCTCCATCTCACCTTCGCCTGATGAAGCCAGTATAACCACCCGTTGTGACAGGTACGGTCACAACGTTTGCGGAAATTACTCAATTTTGAGGCAAAGCTTGGGCGGTTGGGCGGAGGGAAGGAGGGACGCGCAGAGCGGCAGCGCGTCCCAGAGGCGGTGTTATCCGTTGGCCTCGCGCGTGAGATGCGTGCAATCGTTGACGCTGATCACGGCGGGACCGGCCTGGAACTCGACGATCGAGATCGCGCAGTTATCAGGCGCGTACTCGCGCCACGCGCCGCCGTGGCCGCGCTTCCAGATCGACAGGGCTGTGCTGATCACGCCGCCGTGGCTGACCACGGCAACGGTGCCGCCGGTGTGCGCGATGGCAATGCCGTAGAGCGTGCCCATGATGCGCTCGACGAACTCACGCAGCGACTCGCCGCCGGGGTAGCTCTCGTCGAGCGAGCGCGGCATGGCAGCAAAGAGCGTCGCCGCCGACTCGCCATCGAGGTCGCCAAGATGCATCTCTTGCAGCCCATCGCGCAGCCGGGGCGTCAGGCCCAGCTCCGCGCCGATCGCGTCGGCGGTGAGACATGCCCGCAGCAGCGAGCTGGTGTAGAGCGCCTCGATCGGATGGCCCTCGCGCTTGAGCCTGGCCGCAACCGCGTGTACCTGCCGCTGGCCGAGCGGGGTCAGCGGATCGTTGCTGCGGCCCTGCATGCGCCCGGCAACATTGGCTTCCGTCTCGCCATGACGGACCAGAATCAAGCGTGTGCTTGGAGACTCCATGGATCGTCCTTTATACTCACGCGGCGACACGCTACAGGCCGCCGCTCGGTTGACGCGTGTAGAGCGCCTTGACCTCGTCGGGCTCGGCTGGCCGCGACGCCTGCCCATCGCGAATGTAGGGCCGGTTCGAGAAATAATAGACCGGCTCGTGACCGCGCGGAATGCGGATCGCCAGCACCAGCGAGCCGTTCGCCTCGATAAAATCGGGCGCAACCACAATCGCCGGTTTGACCATCCGGCTGGCCGCGTAGATCGCCTTCCGCCAGCGGTCGCGGCCCTCGACATTGTCCGCGCCGTTGATGCCGGAGATCGTGCCGTCGTTGCGCACGCCGATCAGCAGCACGCCGCCGCCGCTGGTGCCGAACGCCGCAATATGCCGCGCCAGGTCGCGCTGAAGATCGGGGCTGTCCACGCTGCCATAATCCTTGAAGTCGACGGCCTGGCCCTCGCCGTCGTGAATCAGCGCGGCAATATCGATGCGCCGCTCGCCCAGCACGGTTGGCACGGGTGCCCACGCCTGGAGATCGCTATCGCAGGCCGGACATTGATACTTGACATCGTCGCCGCTGCCGATCTCGCGCGGCCAGCTCAGCGGATCGCCAGCCCACTGAGCCATCACATAGCCGCACGCAGTACAGATCAGCGCATCGCGCGGTAATCCGTCGGCTGTTTCGAGATTGGGAATCGGCTCTTTGAATGCCATGGCCTCCCTCGCGCGTTGAGCTTGCGCTACTCCTCCTGCGGCACGGACTGGCGTAGCCGCTCGTTATCCCGCGCCACCGCCGCCCGAAACGAATCGGGCACCGGCTGCGAGCGCTGCGTCTGATAGTTGTACCAGACCTGCACCGTGCGACCACGGGCGATCAGCTCGCCGTCCGACTGGCGCTGGATACTGTAGTCCATCACAAAGCTTTTGGTGCCGATCTCGCCGACGCGCACGCCGATCTCCAGCACATCGCCGAAAAACACGGGACGCAGATAGGATACTGTCGCTTCGGCCAGCACAAAATGCAGATCGTCGACGCCGCTGCCGCCGACAAGCTGAAGCCCGTAGCCGATGCGCGCCTGCTCGAAATAGGTCAGATAGACCGCGTTGTTGACATGTCCGAGCGCGTCGATGTCGCGAAACGAAACGTTGACCGACACGGTATAGGGATAGTTCACGGATAGCTCCACAGATAATGCTGGCGATCGACTCAGTAGGGATCGTAGCATATTTTCGGGCTGCCGGGCGGTACAATCATTGCAGCAGATCGGCCATCGAGCCGATCGCAGGGGAGGAGCCGATGCAGCTAGAGATCTACGGCGAGCCAGCCGACGTGTACAGCCGCCACGGCTGAGCGCCGCGCGTGCCTTCGTCGGAGGCAGCCGCAGCGCTCACAGCGTCGCTGAACCGGATCTACGGCGCGGCGGTTGAGGTCGCCTACTACGACCTCGGCGATCCTCAAGCCCAGGCGCGGATCGACGAGACGATTGCTCTGCCTGGCGCGGATCGGCTGCCGCTGCCTATCGTGCTGCTGGACGGCGCGATCGTCGCCGCCGGGTCGCTCGATCTGCTGCGGATCGTCGCCGCCGTCGCCCAGGCATTCCAGCGCCACACTCAGGGCTGATCGGGCAACTGGCGCTGCCGCCGATACTCGTCGGTGGTACAGATGCTCAACAGATCAGGCTCGCGATCCAGCCAGACAAAGCCATCCAGATGATCCAGCTCGTGTTGCAGCAGCCGGGCAAGCGGACCCACGGCATCGTAGCGCTGCTCCTGCCCGTGCTCGTCCAGCGCCGTGACGACAACCCGCGTCGGGCGGCAGACCGCGCCCCAGATCGAGCTGAAGGTGACACACGACTCGTAGGCGACCTCCTGCTCGCGGCTCCAGCGCTCGAAGCGCGGATTGATCAGCACAAAGCGATCACCCTCCCAGTCTACCACGATCACCCGCAGCGGAACGCCGATCACCGGCGCGGCGAGCGCATGGCCCCAGCCGTGCTGGCCGCGAAAATCGTACAGGGTATCCCACAGATCGGCGATGAGCGACTGAGTAGCTTCGCTCTGCACATCGTCGACGGGCTGCGCGGGCTGGCGCAGCAGTGGATTACCGAGCTGAAGCATGGATCGGACTGTCATACGTCCTCATCGCTTACTTTCAAGTTTCAAGTTTCAAGTTGCGTGTTCGTCGAACTTTGAACTTGGAACTTGGGACGAGCGTCCCCTCGAGCTAGCGGTGGGCCTCCGTTAGATCGACCACCACACGCGGCTCCTCGACTGGCTCGTCCATCTCCGGCGTCATCCAGACATACGTGCGGCCCGGCACCGTGGTCATGCCAATGGGGCGTCCATCATGGTTGATCGCGACCAGGCTCATGATCGCATGAGCGGGATCGTCGGTAGCAGAGGCCAGATCGTACATCGCCTGACGGCAGGCCTGCTCCAGGCCAAAGCCGAGCCGCTGGTACAGCACAACCGAGCGCGCCGTGCCGCAGCGCAGCGCCAGCTCACCCCAGCCGGTGCAGGCACACGCGCCGCTCCGGTTGTCGGCGTAGTTGCCCGCGCCAATCACCGGCGAGTCGCCCAGCCGACCGGGATACTTCCAGGCCCAGCCGCTGGTGCTGACCGCGCAGGCGATATTGCCCGCGCTATCCTGGGCGATAAAGTTGACCGTTCCCGCGGCGTGCTCCGGGTCGGCAGTAATACGCGCCAGACGCGCCAGGTTGCCCTCGATGCCGCCGGTCAGCCAATCGCGCTTATCTTCTGGCAGCGCGCCGCTGATTCCCTGACGATACACCTCGGCGGCCTCCTCGGTCAGCAGATTCTCGGCCTCGAAGCCCATCTCGGCGGCAAAGCGCGCCGCGCCCTCGCCGACCAGCAGCACATGCGGCAGCTCTTCCATCACCTTGCGCGCGACGGAGATCGGATGCCGGTAGCCTTTGAGCCCGCCGACCGCCCCGGCGTGCAGGGTGCGCCCGTCCATAATCGAGGCGTCAAGCTCAACCTCGCCCACGAGATTGGGATAGCCGCCGTAGCCGACCGTATGATCGTCGGGATTGGCCTCCACCAGCCGCGTCGCCGCCTCGACCGCATCGAGCGCGCTGCCGCCCCGGCGTAAGATCCCGATCGCTTCCTGAATGCCGACGATACCATTTGCACTTGTGACGACGATCATGCTCCACCTTTTTCTGAAATTCCGCAGATTATAGCAAGTTTCACCGTGATATGTTCGGCAGGCTCAAAAGAGCCGCTCCTGCTGGATCGTCGAGGTGCCGTCGGGATGAACGCCCAGCGCGATCGACAGGGCACGGACGCCGCTCTTGCCTGGGCGGAGGCGGCGCATGGCGGGCGGCAGCGGCGTGCGAGTGGTCGCGCCCAGGCCAAACATCGGCAGGCCCACGGCGCGGGCCGTGGTGAGCAGATCGTCGGCTTCTGCGGGCAGCGGCAGCAGCGCCACGAGCGCATCCGATAGCGCCGCGAGCGCCCGATAGGTGGCGTGGGCCAGCGCGGGATCGGGCTGCGCCGTGGGCGGGCAGATCGAAAGCAGCGTGCAGCTACGCGCCGTCACCTGCTTCCAGAGATCCTGCGGCAAGCGCTGCCGCGCCAGCATCAGGCCGTGGTGGACGCCAAGCAGCGCTGGCCTGGTCTGAGCGGCGGCTGCGGTCGCCAGTGCGGCGAAGCCTGCGTGTACGCGAAGCGTGGCCGAGATCTGCTCCCAGCCTGTCGCGACGCGCGGATCGATCTCGTCGGGCTGAACGATCAGCGCGAGCGGCTGCGCGAGCGGCCACGGTCCCTGGACGTAGACCACCAGCGGCGGCTCCGACAGGCGCTGGAGTCGCTCAGGGTAGCTCGGCGCGGCGAACGGCAGCGGCACGATGCCCAGACGCTGCAAGCCCTTCAGACCAGCCGCGACATGCGGGATCTGGCGCGGCCCGGCGACAAGCTGCGCCACCAGCGCGGGCGCGACGCCCAGCCTGCGCAGCGCGCTGGAGGACGCGCGCAGCACCGCGTCGGCAGAGCCGAAGGCGGCCAGCAGCTCGCGCAGCAGGGCGGCGGTCATTCCCGGCAGTTGGCAGAGCCAGAGCGCGGTCGGATCGGGCACATGTTCGGCATTCACAGTTGTTTTGGTTCCAAGTTTCGAGTTCCAAGTTTCGAGTTGCAAGTTCCAAGTTCCAAGTTTCGAGTTGCAAGTTCAACGTCCAGGGATCAGGGGTCGGGAACAACTTCAACGCTTTCCGTTGGTTCTTGGTTCTTCCTCGCTATTGTAGCAAACGCAGGCGCGCAGGGGCCTATGGTATAATGCGACAGATGTGAGGCTGGATCTCACAAGGAGCACGCATATGTTTGGTTCATTAGGCTTGCCAGAGCTATTGCTTATTCTCGTGATCGTTATAGCGGTCTTTGGTGCCGGGAAGCTGGCAGGCGTCGGCGGCGCGCTGGGCGGCAGCATCCGCGAGTTCCGCAAGGCCGTCCGCGACGACGAGACGAAGAAAGCTGCGGATCACAGCGACGAGCCGCGCGACACCACGCGGGTCTAACGACGACCAGGCAGAGCTACCGACCGAGGGCGCGCAGTGTCGCGCCCTCCAGAGTCATGAAGATACATTAGCAGAGAAGCCCGCAGCGTGTGCTGCGGGGTATGGGTTGTTGCATGGCAGAAATGATCGATCAGGCCACAATTTTTGTGAAGGCAGGGGATGGCGGAGACGGCCTGGCGACCTTTCGGCGCGAGAAATTTGTGCCACGCGGCGGGCCGAACGGCGGCGACGGCGGGCGCGGCGGCAGCGTCTATCTCGAAGTCGATCCGCAGCTCAACACGCTACTCAAGTTCCAGTACGAGCGAAAATTTGTCGCCGAGCGGGGGCATAATGGCGGCTCCGGTCGCAAGACCGGGCGCAGCGGCAAAGATCTGGTGATCACCGTACCGCCGGGCACGGTCGCGCGGACGACGATCGACGGCGAGCCGTACGAGATCGATCTGGTCGCGCCGGGGCAGCGGCTGCGGGCGGCGCGCGGCGGCAAAGGCGGCCTGGGCAATACCCACTTCGCCACATCCACCAATCAAGCGCCGCGCATTGCCGAGCTGGGACAGCCCGGCGAAGAGTACGAGATCGAGCTGGAGCTGAAGCTGATCGCCGACGTGGGGCTGGTGGGCTATCCCAACGCCGGAAAATCCACGCTGCTCTCGGCGATCAGCGCGGCGCGGCCAAAGATCGCGGCGTATCCTTTTACCACGCTGGTGCCGAACCTGGGCGTGGTCGAGATTGGCACGCAGACCTTTGTGGTAGCCGACATTCCGGGGCTGATCGAGGGCGCGCACGCCGGGATTGGCCTGGGCCACGATTTTCTACGGCATGTCGAGCGCACGCGGCTGCTGATCCACGTCGTCGACGCCGCTGGCACCGAAGGCCGCGATCCGCTCGACGACTTCGCGCAGATCAACGAGGAGCTGCGCCTCTACCAGCCGCAGCTTGCCGAGCGTCCGCAGGTGGTGGCGCTGAACAAGCTCGATCTGCCTGAAGGCCAGGAGCACTACGAGCGGCTGCGCAAGGCACTGCCGGTGGCGAAAGACACTCTTTTCGGCATCTCGGCGGCAACCGGCGAGGGCGTGCAACCGCTGCTGCGGCGAGTGGCCGAGTACCTGCGCGAGATGCCAAGCCCGCTGGCGCTGCTGCCGCGCTCGAACGAGATGCTGGAGTGGCCGGTGCCGGAAGTCGATCCCGACGAGTTTACGATTTCCCGTGAGCGCGGCGGCTATCGCGTGCGCGGGCAGAAGATCGAGCGGCTGGTTTCGATGCTCAACTTCGCGCAGCCCGAATCGATCGATCGGCTGCAACGGGTGCTTGAGGCCAGCGGCATCGCCGAGGCGCTGCGCGAAGCGGGCGTTCAAGAGGGCGATACCGTCTTGATTGAAAAAGCGGAGCTGGAATGGAGCGAGGAACTGGGAGCGTGAGCGAGCTCCAGCTACCGGGCATGCGCTCGACCGCCCTGCCGGTGCATGTGCGGCGGGCGCGACGGCAGCGGATCGAGGCGAGCGCCACGTTCGCGCTCGATCTTATGCTGATCGTCGCGGGCTTTATGCTGGCCTACTGGGTGCGCTACATTCTGCGGATCGACTTTGGCCGCGAGATCTTTTTCTTCAAGCCGCTGCCTGCCTTTACGCTGACCAGCCTGACGATGCTGGCGACGACGCTGTGCCTGCTCTGGCTGAAGGGCAGCTACCACCAGCCGCGCAACACTACCTGGCTGAGCCAGCTTGGTACCCTCGCCAGCAGCGTGCTGACCGCCGCCGGGCTGACGATCATCTTCCTCTTTCTGTACGATCCGTTCAGCTTCTTCTCGCGGCTGATCTTTATCTACGCCGCGCTGTTCATCTTTATGCTGCTGGCGCTCGGAAGATTGATGATCCAGACGGTGCGGCGCTGGCGCTGGCAGCACGGCCACGACCTGGAGCGCGTGCTGGTAGTCGGCGGCACCGGGCTGAGCCGCGAGGTGATGGCTAGTCTGGCCGATACCTCGGCGACAGGCTATGAGCTGGTGGGCTACGTGGCCGATCCGCCTGAGGAGGACGCGCCCAGGCCGCGCTTTACCGACAGAGTGGCAGCGCCGCATCTGGGGCCGCTCGAATCGCTGCCGATCAAGGTCGCGCAGCACAACATCGACCATATCATCGTCGCGCTGCCCTTCTGGCAGCACCGCTCGCTGCCGAACGTGGTGCAGATGTGTACCCAGCTTGGCATCGACTTCCAGGTCGTTCCCGATTTCTACGAGCTTTCCTTCGACCGCGTGACGATTCAGGAGCTACGTGGCACGCCGCTGATCGGGCTGCGCGAAAACCGGATCAAGGGCGCAAACTACCTGATCAAGCGGGTGATCGACGTGGCGCTGGTGCTGGCCGCGCTGCCGCTCTGGGGCTCGATCGCGCTGATCGTCGCGCTGCTGATCAAGCTGACCTCGCGCGGCCCTGTGGTGTACCGGCAGACGCGCATCGGGCGGCACGGCGTGCCCTTTGAGTTCCTCAAGTTCCGCACGATGGTGGTCAACGCCGACGAGCTGAAGGCCGAGCTGATGGATCAGAACGAGGGCGACGGGCCCCTCTTCAAGATGAAGAACGATCCGCGCGTCACGCCGATCGGTCGCATCCTGCGTAAGTACAGCCTGGACGAGATCCCGAATCTCTGGAACGTGCTGCGCGGCGAGATGAGCCTGGTCGGGCCGCGTCCGGCAATCCCCGAAGAGGTCTTCCAGTACGAGAGCTGGCATCGGCGCCGCCTGGAAGTCACGCCGGGCGTCACCGGGCTGTGGCAGGCGACCGGACGCTCCGACAGCAGCTTCGACGAGTATGTCAGGCTGGACATCTACTATGCCGAGCACTGGTCGGTGTGGCTGGACCTGCGGATTCTGCTGGCGACCATTCCCTCGGTGATCAAAGGGCGCGGCGCATATTGATGATGGGTATAGGGGGCGTATGCTATACGCCCCAGGGCACGGCACGCTGTGCCCCTACGATCCGATCCCGACGATGGTGGAACGTTCAGCGTAACTTCATGGCGCGGCGGCGCGTTTCTCTTGCTGATACACCCGACTACACGTAAAGGATTGGTATGCGTGTTCTGATAACAGGCGGAGCCGGTTTCATCGGCTCGCACCTCTGCGAGCGCTTCCTGGCCGAGGGCCACGAGGTGCTGGCAATGGATAATCTGCTGACGGGCAGCACCGACAACATCGCGCATCTGAACGGCAACGAGCGCTTCCGCTTCGTCAAGCACGATGTGTCCAACTATATCTACGTGGCGGGGCCGCTCGACGCGATCCTACACTTTGCCTCGCCCGCCAGCCCGATCGATTACCTTGATCTGCCGATCCAGACGCTCAAAGTCGGCGCGCTCGGCACGCACAACGCGCTGGGCCTGGCGATGGCGAAAGGCGCGCGCTTTCTGCTGGCCTCGACCTCCGAGGTCTATGGCGATCCGCTGGTCCACCCGCAGCCGGAGACGTACTGGGGCAACGTCAACCCCGTGGGGCCGCGCGGCGTGTACGACGAGGCCAAGCGCTTTGCCGAGGCGATCACGATGGCCTATCACCGCTACCACGGCCTTGAAACGCGCATCGTGCGGATCTTCAACACCTACGGGCCGCGCATGCGCCTCAACGATGGACGAGTCGTGCCCAACTTTATCCAGCAGGCGCTCCGCCAGGAGCCGCTGACGGTCTACGGCGACGGCCAGCAGACGCGCTCGTTCCAGTACGTCAGCGATCTGGTCGAGGGTATCTATCGCCTGCTGCAATCGGACGAGGCCGAGCCGGTCAACATTGGCAATCCGAACGAGTTCACAATCCGCGAGTTTGCCGAGCTGGTCAATCGACTCACGGACAATCCCGCCGGGATCGTCGTCAAGCCGGAGCTGCGCATTCAGGACGATCCGCAGACGCGACAGCCCGACATCGCCAAGGCGCGCCGCATCCTCGACTGGGAGCCGAAGGTCGAACTGGCCGAGGGCATTCGGCTGACCGTGCCGTACTTCCGCGACGAGCTGCACAAGCTGGGGCAGTTGCCCGCCGTTGCCGGCGAGGCGAAAGCGCATGGTTAGGCGCGAATGACGACGCTCAGCGGCTCACGAGTAGGGCATGGCTGGTCCAGATCGCTCCTGCTGACGATCCCGATCGCGCTGCTGGTCGTCGCGCTGGCGGTGCTGCCGCTGTGGATCGCGGCGGCGCTCGTCGGCGGGCTGCTCGTGGTGACGCTGACGATCGTCGAGCCTGCGTTTGGCCTGTACGCCGCGATCCTCTCGGTTCCGGTGCAGGAGGTAGTGCATCTTCCGGCGGGGCTGACAGTCACGCAGGCGGTGGTGCTGCTGGCCTTCAGCACGTGGATGCTGCGGGTGCTGGCGCATCCTGAGCGGCGGCTTGGCCTGCGGCTGCTCGCGCCGTGGCTGATCTTCCTGGGCGTGCAGCTCGCCTCGATCGCGTTCACGCCCTACTCGCGCCTCGATGGCGTGCTCCAGTTCGCGCGCTGGGTGGCGTCGTTCCTGGCATTCGTGCTGACGCTCGGCACCATCACCGACCGGCGACGGGCCTGGGGTCTGCTGATCGTGCTGCTGCTGGGGCCGACGATCGCGGCGCTGATCGGGCTGTACCAGTTCGTCACGGCCTCCGCGCCCGCCAGCTTTTTGATCCTGGGCGGTCGCTTCGCCCGCGCCTACGCCACCTTCGGCAAGCCCAACCCGTTCGCAGGCTACCTCAACATGGGCTGGCCGCTGGCGGTTGCGCTGGCGGGATTTTTTATCGGCAAGCGGCGATCCGAGTTCCACGTTCCAGGTTCCACGTTCCAGGTTTCGAGTTCTCGGTTCTCGGTTCTCGGCTCCTGGTTCCTGGTTCCGGTCTTTGCCGGTTTCGCGTTCCTGCTGCTGGCCGGTCTATTCGCGTCGTACTCGCGCGGCGGCTGGATCGGCGCGATAGTCGGCGTGGGCGTGCTGGCGCTGGTAGCCGGACGGCGCACGGCTGGCATGGCCGGGCTGGTGGTGATCGTCGGGCTGCTGGTAGGGCTGCTGGGCGCGTTCAGCGCGCTGCCGGTCGCGCTCACCGATCGGCTGCAAACGATCACGAACAACCTGCGGATCTTCGACGCGGGCCAGGTCAGCGTCACGCCCGAAAACTTCGCGATCGTCGAGCGCATGGCGCACTGGCAGGCAGGCTGGCGCATGTATCGAGCCTATCCGCTCTTCGGCGTCGGCGTGGGCAACTACAACGTCGCCTACCCTGACTTCTTCGTCGCGCCCTGGTCGATCTCGCAAGGCCACGCGCACAACTACTACATCCACACGCTGGCCGAGAGCGGGATCTTCGGGCTGCTGAGCTACCTGCTGCTGATCGGCGCGATGACGCGCGAGGCGCTGCGGGCGCGCTGGCGGCTGCCTGGCACCGCCTGGGGAGCCGCCGCGGTCGGCGTTTGTGGTATCATAGCCGCCGTTGCTGGTCATAACGTCTTTGAAAACCTGCATGTGCTCAACATGGGTATCCAACTGAGCGGCGTGTGGGCGCTCGCGATCATCGCGCAGCGGTGGGCGGACGATACAGAGCGCGCGACATAGCTCGTGCAGAAGCTAAGGAGCGCTGTTGGGGAGTTCGAGTTCAAAGTTTCAAAGTTTCAAGTTCCGAGTTTCCTGTTCTTTGTTCTTTGTTCTTTATTCTTTCGTTTGGTTGTTTGTTCTTCTGGTTGAGGGTAGATGAGCACATCGAAAGTGTACACAGGTGAAAACGAAGAGCCGGTCGTGCCGGAGGAGCCGACCGACGAGGTTGCCGAGCGTGGTTTTTCGCTCAAAGAGCGGATGCTCAATCCGCGCTCGCTGATCAGCATCGCGATTGCGGTCGCGATCATTATCTTCGTTTTCCGTGGATTCGATATTAACCTGGCGGAGACATGGCAGCAGATGCGCAAGGTCAATCCGGCGCTCTACCTGTTGGCCTTCGCGACGTTCTATCTGACGTTTCCGATCCGCGCGCTGCGCTGGCGCATCCTGCTACGCAACGCCAACTTTCCGGTCGACGAGGGCCGCCACTCGTGGGCCTCGCTGCCAGCGCTGACGGAGTATATCGGGCTGTCGTGGTTTGCCAACTGCGTGGTGCCCGCCAAGCTGGGCGACGCCTATCGCGGCTACCTGCTCAAGCACAACGGAGATGTCTCGTTCTCGCGCTCGTTCGGCACGATCTTCGCGGAGCGGCTGCTCGACATGATCGTGCTCTTCGCGCTGCTGGTCGCGTCGGGCTGGAGCGTCTTCGGCACGCGGCTGCCGTCGAGCGCGCGGTATGTCTTCATCTTCGGCCTGTTCCTGGTGATCGTGATCGTCACCGGGCTGGCGGCGATGCGCTTTCTCAGCCCGCTGATCCGGCGGATCATCCCGTCGCGATTGGAGCGCGTCTACGGCTCGTTCGAGGCGGGCACGCTCGGCTCGCTCAAAGCACGCAGCCTGCCGCTGCTCTTCTTTCTGACCTCGCTGGTGTGGATGGGCGAGTCGCTGCGGCTCTTTCTGGTGATCGAGGCGATGGGCGGGCTGCACCTCAATCTGCTGTCGGTGATCTTCGTGGCGCTGATGGGCTCGCTGCTGACGACCGTGCCCGCGACGCCGGGCGGCCTGGGATTGGTCGAAGGCGGGATCATCGGCGTGCTCAGCTCGCCGCTGTTTGGCGTGCCGATAGCGATTGCCAGCGCGGTCGCGGTGCTCGACCGGGTGATCAACTACTGGAGCATCGTGATCTTCGGCTTCGTGCTGTATCTCTTCTCGAAGCGGAAGTAGCGCGCCGCGATGCGGATCGCACTCGACTACAACGCGGCGCTGCGACAACCTGCGGGCATCGGACGCTACACACGCGATCTGGTGCGCGCGTTTTTGCGACTCCAGACGGGCGATGAGCTGGCGCTGTTCTATGCCGCCCGCGATCTGCCGCCCGATCACTGGGGCATGCGCGGGCTGCGCGAGCTACAGGCGGAGTTTCCCCAGGTGCGCGCCGCGCCTATTCCGCTGCCTGAGCGCTGGCTGACGATCGTCTGGCAGCGCGCGCGGCTGCCGATTGCGGTCGAGCGCTGGACCGGCCCGGTCGATCTGGTTCACGCGCCCGATTTTGTGCTGCCGCCCATCAGGCGCGCGCCGTCGCTGCTGACGGTCCACGACCTGACGTTTCGGGTGCATCCCGAAACGGCCTTTGCCAGTCTGCGGCGCTACCTTGAGCAGGCAGTGCCGCGCTCGCTCCAGCGCGCCGGTCACGTCCTCGCCGACTCCGAGAGCACCAGGCGCGATCTCCAACGCCTGATGCAGGTTCCGGCCTCGAAGATCACCGTGCTCTATCCCGGCGTCGCAGCGCACTTCAAGCGCGCGACCGACCCGGCGCGGCTGCAAGCGGTGCAGGATCGGTACGAGCTGCCGGAGCGCTTTCTCTTCTTCATCGGGACGCTGGAGCCGCGCAAGAATTTGGAGCACCTGATCGAGGCGTATCAGCAGGTGCTCCACGCCACCAGCACCGCGCCCGATGCGCTTCAGCTTGCGCTTGGCGGCAAGCCCGGCTGGCTCTCGGATACGATCGTGGCGCGGGCGGAGCACACACCCGGCGTGCGAATGCTCGGCCCAATCGACGACGCCGATCTGCCGGTGCTCTATACGCTGGCGACGGCGACGGTCTATCCGTCGCTGTACGAGGGCTTTGGCTTTCCCGTGCTGGAGTCGCTGGCGTGCGGCACGCCCGTGCTGACCTCCGACACATCGAGCCTGCCCGAAGTCGCGGGCGATCTGGGCGTGCTCGTGCAGCCTGCCAGCGTCGAGAGCATCGCGGCGGGCATTCGGCGGCTGCTCGACGATCCGGCGCTGACGGAGGCCGCCCGGCGGCGCGGACCCGATCAGGCGGCGCGATTCTCGTGGGATACGGCGGCGGCGCAGTTGCACGCGGTGTATCGCGCGATAGCACAGCGCCAGTAGCACCTCTCGGCACTACGGCTTGCTCCTCCCGCGATCTTTCCTCCTCGATTATTCCCGCCCCGATCGACTTGCCAGGCGTTCTATCATAAGAGCGGCGGCATGATCCTGAGGCGCCGATCGCATTCGGCAGCACGATCGGCAGGCGTCGACATGCGACGATCGAGCCGCGCAACCAGCGGGAGCAGCCATGCGTCGAACGATGTGCATGTGTGGACGGGAGCGCTGATCGTGTGGTGGCTGGCTGGCTGCCAGCAGGCTCCATCTGCGGCGGACTCCCTCAGGAGGATCTATGCAGACGATGACGGTGACAAGCGCGGCGTTTAGCGCCCATGCCGCGATCCCCAGCCAGTACACCTGCGATGGCACGAATATCTCGCCGCCCCTGGCGTGGTCAGGCGCGCCCAGCGGAACGCAGAGCTTCGCGCTGATCGCGGACGATCCTGACGCGCCGCGCGGCACCTGGGTGCATTGGGTGCTCTACAATCTACCGGCGTCCGTCACGCAACTGCCCGAAAACATCCCGGCGCTGCGCAGCCTCGACAATGGCGCGCGACACGGCACCAATGATTTTAGGAAGCTCGGCTACGGCGGTCCGTGCCCGCCCAGCGGCAGCCATCGCTACTTCTTCAAGCTCTACGCCCTCGACACGCAGCTTAGCCTCGAAGGCGGCGCGACCAAGCAGCAATTGCTGCAAGCGATGGAGGGCCATATCCTGGCACAGGGCGAGCTGATCGGAACCTACCAACGCCGGTAGCGGGCCAGGCACACCCCTGGCCGCCAGCGACAGCGTGCGAGCAGCAGGTGCTTTTGCCGCAGCCTGGGCGCGCCCCGACATCGGCAGGCAGCCGACAGGAGCTTATGCTGTATAATGCCTGAGCCGTTCATCTCCAGGCCGGTGACGAGCGCGGCCGACGCGCGCCAGCGCGGCAGACTGAGTGGCGCAACGCTTGCTGTACACGTATCGGCCTATAGATCATGGAGCGTCATGATTTGGATTTAGCGTGCGTACGCTCGCGCGTACGTCGATGGAGCAGATAGATGCCAGCGATCGATCAGTTCGGCAATCCCGTCGCGCAGGATACCTCCTACCGCATCGGGCGGTGGCTGTCACAGATATTCCATCCGATCACCAACGGGATCGCCTCTTTTTTGATTGTGGGCGCGTTCGCCGACGATTTTGCGGCAGGGCGGCTGCGCGGCCTGGGCTGGGCGCTGATCGCCATCACCCTGCTGATCTTGCCGCCGACGATCTACTTTTACTTCCGGCTGTTTCGCGGCCACTTCTCCGACGACGACATCTCGCAGCGCAATCAGCGCCACGGCCTCTACTATTTCTCGCTGGGCACCGTCGTGCTTGCCAGCCTGGCGCTGTACGCGCTCAGCGTCCCGACGATCTTTTTACGGATGATCGGCGCGTCGATCGGCACGATGGTGGTATGTATGCTGATCAACTTCGTCTGGAAGGTCAGCGTTCACTCGGCGTCGATCGCTACGCTGGCGACTCTCAGCACCAAGTTCTTGCCGTCGCCGATCTGGGTAACGCTCTGGCTGATCGCGCTGGCGCTTGGCTGGGCGCGTATTCGCACCGGCAATCATACGATCGGGCAGGTGATCGCGGGCTGGGCGATCGCGTCCATCTCGGTGCTGCTGGCGTTGCAGTAGCAGAGTTCCAAGTTCCAAGTTTCGAGTTCCAAGTTTCGAGTTTCCGGCTCCTGGTTCTTGGTGCGCCGGGCGCCCATGCCGGGCGCCCTCTGGGCATGGCACCCGCCTGGCACCCGGTTCTTAGTTCTTGGTTCCTGGTTCTCGCACTCTACCTCTCCGTCAGCCGCACCCGCACGGCCTCGATCACGGCATCATCGGGGCCAAGGCTGATCACCTGAAGCTGCGTGCCGGCGGGATTATTCGGCAGGACGGCGTCGAAGGCGCAGGGCAGGCCCGGCTGATACCACGCAAGCAATGCCTCGGTCGTCTCGACCACCTGATCGTTCTCGTCCAGCAGCCGGGCCAGAATCTTGGCGGGCGGGCCGGGCGCGGCTCCGCGCACGACAAGCTGGGGAGCATCGCCGCGCTCGTAGGGCCGTGGCCCCTCGATGATCAGCCGATCCACGCGCCCGTAGCGTCCCAGGATCGAGACGAGCTGGCTGGCCTCGGCGGCGGGTGCTTCGCCCTCCGACGGGGACCAGAGCGCCGCGACCGCCATCTGGCGCGGCGTAGGCGGCGGCTCAACCGCCAGCGTGCCGACAAAGCCCAGACCATCGCTGAGGACCTGCGTCGTCACCAGCACCGGCTCCCGCCCCACCGGCTGCCCGTCGGGCGTGCGCGCCTGGATGCGAACGATACCGGCTGTGGTATTGGCAACTCTGCCTGTCACCGTGATCGCGGTGGTGACAAACTCGCTCGCGACCGGCTGCGCGATCAGCACGACCGGCGCGCTGGCTGGGTCGGTCGTCGGCGTGACCGTTGGCAGCGGCGTCAGCGTCGACAGCGGCGTGTGTGTGATCGTCGGCGTGGACGTGGGCGTCAAGGTTGGCTGCGGGGTGCGGGTAGGCGTAGCGGATGCCTGCGGGCCGGAGACAAACGGCAGGCGCACCTGCGCGGCAGGCGTAGCGGTTGGCGTGGGAATCGGCTCGACCGGCACGCGCATCTGGCAGCCCGCCAGCGCGAGCACGAGCAATCCGAGAATACTAAGACGGCGCATGACGCTCCTTGGGGATGGCTTGGATCTGGCTTCGCGTGCAGTGTAGCAGCGATCGGCAGCCGGGCCAATCGCGGGCGACTGAGCCAGGCATGACGGGCGGGTTACACCCGCAGGCGGCGCTGCAAGCCGGTGTAGCGCTGCGCGACGCGGTTATTCTCGACCGCAATCTCGATCGCCTGCTGGTCGCCGACCAGCACCACGGTATGCTTCGCGCGGGTAATCGCAGTGTAGAGCAGGTTGCGCTGCAAGAGCACAAAGTGCTGCCTGAGCAGCGGCACGACCACCACAGGATACTCGCCGCCCTGCGATTTGTGAATGCTGAGCGCATAGGCTAGCTGCAACTCGTCGAGGTAGGCCCAGTCGTAGCTGACCTCACGAGCGCCGCGCGCCTCCTCGAAGCGCACGGTTAGCTTCTGATCATCACGATCGATCGAGACAATCTCGCCGACATCGCCGTTGTACACGTCGAGATCGTAGTTGTTGCGCACCTGCATCACCCGATCGCCCAGGCGAAAGATCGTCTCGCCCCAGGTGCGCTCGGTCTTGGTCGGGTGCGGCGGATTGAGCGCCTCTTGCAGCAGCTTGTTAAGCGACTGAACGCCCGCTGGACCGCGATGCATCGGCGAGAGCACCTGGATCGCGCGGCGCGGATCGCAGCCAAAGCGGCGCGGAATGCGGTTGCAGACCAGATCGACGACCAGCTCGGCGCAAGCGTCGGGCTGCGGACGCGGAAAGAAAAAGAAATCGTCAAGGCCGCGCAGTTGCGGCTGCTCGCCGTGGTTGATGCGATGGGCGTTGGTGATAATGCCCGATCCCTCCGCCTGCCGAAAGACGCGATCGAGCTGGACCGTCGTCACCGCCCAGCTTTCGATCAGATCGTGCAGGACGTTGCCCGGCCCGACCGATGGCAGTTGATCGACATCGCCGACGAAGAGCACATGCGCGCTGGGCGGCACGGCCTTCAGCAGGCTGTTGCAGAGCAGCACATCGAGCATCGAAGCCTCGTCGACCACCAGCATATCGCACGGCAGCGGATTATCGCGGTCGCGCTTGAACTGCTGGCCGCCCCCGCCGATCGGCGAGTACTCAAGCAGACGATGGATCGTCTTAGCCTCCGCGCCGGTGGCCTCGCTCAGCCGCTTGGCGGCGCGGCCCGTCGGCGATGCCAGCACGTAGCGCTTATTGAGCTTCTCCAGCAGCACGATGATCGCGCGCATGGTCGAGGTCTTGCCCGTGCCCGGCCCGCCCGTCAGCACCAGCAGCTTGGTCGAGAGCGCCGCTTTGACCGCCGCCTGCTGCTTCTCGGTCAGCCGAAAGCCGCTCTCCGCCGCAAGCTGATCCCAGAGCCGCGCCCAGTCCATGCGCCGGGATTGCTGCAACAGCGGCGACGGCGTCGACTGAATGATGCGGATCGAGTTGGCAACGCCCAGCTCGGCGCGATAGAACGGCAGCAGGTAGATCGCGGGCACGCCATCGACATCATCCACATGGACCTCGCCAGCCGCGTCGATATTTTGGAGCGTCGCCAGAACCGCCGCCTCGTCCACCTGGAGGATGCGCGCCGCACGCGGCAGCAGCTCGTCGCGCGGCAGGTAGCAATGCCCGTCGTTGGCGGCCTCGCTCAGCACATGCCGAATGCCCGCGCCGATGCGGAAGGCGTCGTCGTAGGGCACGCCCTGCGCCTGCGCGATCTCGTCGGCGGTCAGAAAGCCGATGCCGAAGACCTCGTCGGCCAGCCGGTACGGATGATCCTGGACGATCGTCAGCGCCTGCTCGGCGTAGTGGCGATAGATGCGGATCGCCAGCGAGGGCGTGATATTGTGGCTTTGCAGCAGCGTCATCAGCGCCTTGATGCCCTGCTGCTCGTGCCAGGCGCGCGTAATATCGTCGATCTTCTTGCGGCCCAGGCCCGACACCTCGCGCAGCCGCTCCGGCTGCTGCTCGATCACGCGCAGCGTGTCGACGCCGAAGGTATCGACGATCCGCTCGGCGGTCTTGGGTCCGATCCCTTTGATCAGGCCGGAGCCGAGGTACTTGCGAATGCCCTCGACATCGGCGGGCAGCATCGCCTGCCAGCCCACGACGTTGAACTGCTTGCCGTGCTCAGGATGGCTGGCCCACTCACCCTCAAGGCGCAGCGACTCGCCGACCTGTACGCCGAGCAGCTTGCCGACGACCGCGACAAGGTAGCGCTTCCCGACGGGCTGCACGCGCGCGACGGTGTAGCCGGTGTCGGCATTATGATACGTAATTCGCTCCAGAGAGCCTTCGAGGATTGCCATTGATCGCCGATTTCTTGCTGCGTAATCAGATCTACATTGTACCGGAAGAAGAACAAAGAACAAAGAACAATCAACCAAAGCGCAGAACAATCGCGTCAGGCCATGACCTCAGCCTGCGGGACACCGCTTCCTCGCGCTCTGTCGAGCCCTGGCTATGACAGCAGGCCGCTTTGATCATACTCTGTATAATGCCTGGGCTAGAGCACGACGTTCGTCTGCATCCTAATTGTGGAGCCAACCATGCAATCTGTTGATGTGGTCATCATTGGATCGGGTGTCATCGGCGCGAGCGTCGCCTACCATCTTGCCGCGCGCGGCTGTTCCAACATTCTGGTCATCGACTCTGGCTCGGAGCCGGGGACGGGAAGCACGGGCAGCGCGACGGGCGGCTTTCGCGCCCAGTTCAGCTCTGAGACGAACGTCCGGCTGTCGCTGCTCTCGCGCGAGAAGCTGCGCCGCTTTCCAGAAGAGTGCGGCGTCGATTCGGGCTATCGGCCCTATGGCTATCTGTTTGTTACGCACCAGCAGATGGTGCTCGACGCACTGCTGGCCGCGCAGAAGATTCAGCGAGCGGCTGGCCTGCATGAAGTTGAGGCTGTATCCCCAACAGAGATCCGGCAGATTAATCCCGCGATCGACACGGAGGACCTGCTGGGCGGCGTGTTCTGCCCTACCGATGGCTTTATCCGGCCCATGGCGCTGATGCACGGCTACATGGAGCGCGCAAAGGAGCTTGGCGTCAGGTTCGCCTGCGGCACGTCATGCACGAGCTTCCAGATGGACGCTAGCCGTATCACGGCGGTCTGCACGCCATCGGCAACGATTGCAGCGGGCTGTGTTGTTAATGCCGCTGGAGCCTGGGCCGCGTCGGTAGCCCGCTACGCAGGCATCGATCTGCCGGTCACTCCGCTGCGCCGCCAGGTTGCGCTCACCGCGCCCTGCGATCTGCTGCCGGAGCAGATGCCGATGACGGTCTTCGCCGATGACGGCTTTCATCTACGGGTCCGCGACGGACGTATCCTGCTTGCGTGGCCGGATCAGCCAGCGACCGCCGACCGCTTCGATACCACAGTTTCCAATCTGTGGGTCGAGCAGGTCACGCGCCGCGCGCATCGATCGGTGCCGTGTCTAGCCAGAACAATCATCGATCGTCAGCATTGCTGGGCAGGACTGTATGAGATGTCGCCCGACAAGCATGCGCTGCTAGGCCCGGCACCGGGCGTTGAGAACTTCTACCTCGTCAATGGCTCCTCCGGCCACGGCGTGATGCATGCGCCCGCGCTAGGGCAGCTTCTAGCTGAGATCATGCTCGATGGACAGGCCAGCACGCTCGACACGTATGCACTGCGACCGAGCCGCTTCGCGGAAGGACAGCCAAACAGCACCCTGGAGCTGCTCTAGACGCTGCGCAACGCCACAATCGTTATACTGCTCGTGCGACATCGCAAAGCCGCGTCCGGCGCTGGGTCTTCTGTCGTACCTGCGCCGAGTACGGCGGTCGTTTAGCGCCTGGCTGCTGGATCCAGCTCATCGCCCAGCTCGCACAGCGGATCGAACGCGAACGCATACTCCTCGACGGGCTGGCCGCCGATCAGGTGCTCCTGAATGATGCGCTCCAGCACCTCAGGAGAGCACTCGCGATACCACGTACCTTCGGGATAGACCACGGCGATCGGGCCGGAGACGCAGACCCGGAGGCAATTCGCCTTTGTCCGAAAGACGATCTGCTTGCCCTCGGTCAGGCCAAGCTGCTTGAGCCGCTTTTTCAAAAAATCCCACGACACCAGCGTCTCCGCATGGGGCGCACACTTCGGCTCGGTCTGGTCCGCGCAGAGGAAGATATGCCGCTGAATGTTGCCGATGCCCAGCTCGCCGACCGCCTGGCGCAGCGCTTGCTCATCTGCCATCACAGTCCTCGCTCGATTGGTTCGATTGTATGCTGTTGGATGATACCGCATCGCGCTCTTTACCGCACCTGATCGGTTGCGCTGGAAGGTATATGCTCAGTCATATCTGAAGCCATCGGGCAAGATCGCGCCACGCACATCGATCTCACTCAGGTGAGCGCCTGCGAAATTGGCGTCGAGCAGATTGGCGTTCCGGAGGCACGCGCCGCGCAGATTGGCATGGCTTAAGTTCGCGCCGCTGAGTATCGCCTCCGTCAGGTTCGCGCCACACAGATCGGCGTTGCTCAGGTCGGCGCTGCTCAAGTTCGCGTACGACAGGTCCGCCTCGCGCAGATCGGCCTCGGCGAGGCAGGCATAGGTCAGATCGACGAGCCGCACGTTGGCGTAGCGCAGCCTGGCGCGGGACAGATCCGCGCCGCGCAGATCGGAGTCGCGCAGATCCGCGCCTTCAAGCTGTGCCCCGCACAATTCCGAGCCGCGCAGCGCGGGAGGATTGAGATCGACAGCATTGAGGCGGGTCGTGCCGGGATCGGTTGCAAGCAGCGCCGCCTTCGCCAGCAGATGGGCAAGCAGCTCAGGCGCAAGCATAGCACGCGCTCCATGCGTCACACAGCACGAACAGGCCGCCGACGCGCGCGGCGCGCAGCCGTCCAATGCCTCGCATGATTATGAGTGCCTCGTCTTCAAACATGTTTCTATCTGTAGTATAACGCTCTTCGAGCGCGACACGGCAAACGCCGCAGATCATGCGGCGTTGTTCCCGGCCAAGCTGATCGATGGGGTACCAGCCCAGGTTTCAAAGGCATGCTGCGTCCACGGCGCGGCCCCCTCTTCGATTGCCTGCTGCATCTCCTGGGCACCCATGAGCGGCAGTGATGACCTTCGCGACGCATGATGCGAAGATCTGTTGGAGACAGCCAGGCGAGTGATGCCCTATTGTGTCAGGGCAAAGGTGCTCAACATGCGATCAGCATCCTCACCCAGCGGAGTAAGCTGGAAAACAAAGCCCTTATGCCTCACATAAAGAAACCAGCCAGGTGCCATGAGCGTCGGCGAAACCACCTTAACCCCCGATACATTGGCTCCTGTGAATGGCTCTGCGATCCAGCCGGCTTCACGATTGAGCAAGCCTGATGCGACAAGCCAGTCTGCTACAGGCTGCTGGGACTCATTGGCAAAGATGCGGATTGAAAACAGAGGTGGCGCTAGAGCAGCAAGCTCGTTTCGCCCGTCTTGGAAATAGGTTGCCGCCAATGGAACCGGGGTGAGCTGCGCGCGCTCTGCATCACTCACATGCTTAATTGTTATGTACGGCGGGTAGGCGATGCGAAAATGGTAGGTTCTATCGACGTAGGCCTGCCATGTGCGAGGATCGGGATGCTCCAACGGGGCTGGTGTGACGGGTCCGCTGGGAGCTGTACCCCCGCTGCTTGAAGCCTGTCCTGGCTGACCAGATGTAGCATTGGCTGGAGAAGATCGAGCGGCAGAGTCCTGCGGGGTGCGCTGCACCGCAGGATTTGAGATGGATACAGTTTGGCTGGTAGCATGAGGAGTATCATCTCGATGCTCGGCTAAGGACTGACTGTTGTCGCCGTCGTAGGTTCCGCACTGCACGAGCAAGAAAGACAGGATGATCGAGGATATGAGCGGGAGCTTAGATTGTCTCAACATCGTTTCCTCCCTGTATAACCCACGGCAGCACGACCATTGAGTTGGACAGGTACAGGATGCCACTAGCCGCATAGGGATCATAGCTACTACGGTACAGCAGTTGTCAAGATCAGCGCGCCATTCGATTTCGAGAGTGGCGTGACCGCGATCAGCCACATCACCAGGCAATCCTAACAGATCAATGGATTGATCGATCGCTGATAGAGCGCATTATCCTTCGCCGACATACGACAGGTAATACCAGTAGAAAGAGGGCCTGATGCAACGCTATCAAGCCCTCTGGATGGCCGTCTACATTGCTCCTGCCTAGCAGCCAGCCGTATTACACAGCAGTACGATGTTGTTGTCGTTGAAGCGCGCGCCGTAGAATGTATTTGTTCCTGGCGTCCCGCCGCTTACGACGGAGTTCACATAGTTGACTGAGCCGCCAGTGTAGGGCGTGAAGGCCCGAATCCACGGACCGCCGCTGCTGCCAAAGGTCATATTGCAGCCCATCCCAAGAACATCGGTCCCACCAGAGAAGCTTTCGGCGGCGCAGATATAGGTGTACAGGCCGCTATCGAGGTTGCTCGGATAGCCGATAGCGTGATGATGTTGGGTGGAGCCGAAGTTCCACGACCGACCCAGCCAGCCCGTGTAGGAGGTTACAGGGATACCGGAGCTATTGGTCCCAAGATTGATCACCGCGACATCATAGCGTCTGTCTGTGCCGGAGGCATTCATCCAGTTGGTCAACACAGTGGCGCTGGCCCAGGGAAATGAGCCGAAAGGAGCAGCCCCAGCGCGGTCTGCGGGAACAAAGGTCCAGTTGTTATACCAGATATTATTGGAGGTATCGAAGACACAGTGGGCGGCGGTGACAATGATGTTATTGCCGCTAATGACAGAGGCGCTGCACGAGCTACTGCCGCCCGGAGTCGTGAAGTAGAGTTTGCCCACTGCCGCGTACGGGAAGGAGGTGTGCATTTCGGAGAAGTAATTGCCCAGGTAGCTCGTGAAGACACCCGCAGTACCCATTGGCTCGACCATTGTCGTCGCATCGGAGTTAGCTGTGAGGGCGGCCCACTCTTCGGGGTATTGTGCTTGAGCAGCCTGGACAGCCTTGGGATCTGCCGCGCCGCTGCTAGCCGCACTGGGCGCTCCCGTCGGCGCTGCATCCGCATTCGGCGGTGCGACGTCCTCTGAGGGGAGCGGCAAAGGCTTAGCCGCTGTTCGCGCCTCGCGGGTCCACATGCCCAGCGATGCTTGCTGCTGCGCCTTGGAGGCCATGATGGTCGTTGTTGTCGAACGCCCACCCCTATCTTCGGAGTACCGTGCTTGAGCGTTGAAGGCCGTAGTTAAGGAAACGATCGTGAGACACACGATAATGGACAGAGGGGTGATCTTTCGATACGTGGTGGACATGATGAAGATCCTTCCACTAGGCACTCAATTCCAGGCTGAACGTGACAGAAAGTACGTGGTACCGATCCATTAGTGATCCACAAATCAGTACCAAGCACAGTACTCATCCACTCACTGCGCCACCTCCTTATTTCTGAACATATTGAGTCAGGAGTCTTCGTACATGAAGACACCGGGGCTGCGGTGGAGCCTTCTGGTCACGTGGCTATTTCAGCACCACGGTTGGCCGATATGGGAGTGAAACAGCGATCCAACGTTACGTCCGGCAGCAAGGGCGAAAGCGGGAATGTCAGCGCCTTAAGAGGTGTGATAGCAACAGACACTAATCGGTTGGCGTGCCGATTAAGATGTCGCAACCAAATATTGATCGCTACCAAATACCGTAGAGGGTGAAATGATTGGGGGGTATTTAAGAATGGTGTTGTGTGTAAAAAATAGGTTATTAGTTTAGAAGAGTTAAACCGAGTGTACTATAACTAGCCAGGACCAGTAATTAGGCCATAAGTACTATGCGTGGTTTTATCCAGTACTACCGCCGAGTATGACTTTAGACCTATATTTAAAAAATAGCAAACGTTCAATATCTTTGGTGTAGCGGACCGAGCCAGCACAGCCGCCAGGAAGCGAGGACGATGATCGTCTAGTGGCTACCCGGCTGCATACCCGTTAGATTCGCAGCCGCATAGCCACAAACAATGTATACACGCCGCGCAGGGCTTCCTATTTTTACTGCCTACGCTCGATGCACCGACTCATGTCCACTCTGTGGCCCACTCCTCGATCGCCTGGTTGACGGCGGCGGGTCGTTCGAGGTTGGCCGCGTGGGCCGCGCCGTCGATGATCACAAGCTGCGCGCCGGGGATCGCCTGCTGCATCTCCTGGGCAACCGCGAGCGGCGTCACCTGATCCTCGCGCCCGACGACGATCAGCGTGGGCACCGCGATCGAGCCGAGCAGCGGCGTCGAGTCGGGCCGCGCCGCCATCGACTCCAGCGCGCCGACGATACCCTCGACGGACGTGGTCGCCATCATCTCGCGCACGAACTGTGCCAGCTCCGGCTGCTGCTCGCGGGTCTGCTCGGTCAGCATCTTGGGCAGCATCGCGTCGGCAATCGCGCTGGTGCCCTCACTGCGGGCCTGCTCCGCCATCTTGTAGCGGCCAGCCCGGCCTTCCTCGGTATCGGCTGCGGCCTTGGTATCGAGCAGAATGATCCCCTTGACCCGATCGGGATGCCGACGCAGCAGCGCGAAGAGCACGTAGCCGCCCATCGACATGCCCCCGACGATCGCCTGACCGATGCCGAGATGATCGAGCAGCGCCACCAGGTCATCGGCGTAGACGTCGATCGAGTAGCCGCCGGGGAGCGCATCGCTGCGACCCATGCCGCGCAGATCGGGCGTGATCACCCGAAAGCGGCGGCTGAGCGCCGCGCGCTGCGGCTGGTAGAGATCGCTTGAGAGCGGAAAGCCGTGGATCAGCAGCAGCGGCTCGCCCTGGCCTTCGTCATGGTAAAAGATCGAGATTCCGTCGAGATCAGCCGTTGGCATATGTCCTCCATGTATGAGCTTCTACGGCACAGCAGCAGGTTACGGGCCATGCGGCAGCGGATGAGAGAAAAAAGAACCGGGGAACGAAGGAACAAAAGAACAACGAACCGGGTGCGCTCTGGGCAAACCAAGAGCCAGGGAACTTGGAACTTGAAACTCGAAACTCGACACTTGAAACTTGAAACTTCGTGAAGCATGATCGCCAAATCGGCGGTTTACTCTTGCCAGCGCGCGCAATTCGGCCTATCATGGTAGATGGACAAGCGTTGTGCATTTACTGTGCATGGCGCATCGATCAGCGAGGAGCAGAGCAATGGCTGATACAAAACGTGTAGTTATTACGGGAGCGACCGGCCTGATTGGGAAGCGGCTATGCGAGCAGCTCAAGGCGAAAGGCTATCAGATCGTGGTCTTCTCGCGCGATCCGCAGCAGGCGCGGCGCTCACTGCCGGGCGCTGCGGAGTATATCACGTGGACGCCCGCCGAGGAAGGGCCGTGGACCGGCGCGATCGACGGCGCGTACGGCGTGATCCACCTGGCGGGAGCGCCGATCATCGGCAAGCGCTGGAGCGCCGCTTACAAGGCCGAGATCCGCAACAGCCGGGTGATCGGCACGCGCGGGCTGGTCAACGCGATGCGCGCAGCGCAGCACAGGCCGCAGGTCTTCGTCAGCGGCTCGGCGGTCGGCTACTACGGCGCTCGCGACGACACGAAGCTGGACGAGAGCGCGGCTCCCGGCGACGATTTCCTGGCTCGGACGTGCATCGAGTGGGAGCGCGAGGCAGCCAAAGCCGAGGAGCTGGGTATTCGCACGGCGATCGTCCGCACCGGCATCGTGCTCGATCCACGGGAGGGCGCGCTTCCGCAAATGCTGCTGCCCTTCCGCTTCTACGCGGGCGGCCCGATCTTGCCCGGCACGCAGTGGTTTCCCTGGATTCACGTTGACGACGAGATCGGCTTGATTATGCTGGCACTTGAGGATCAGCGCGTGCGCGGCCCGCTCAACGCCGCCGCGCCGGAGTCGCAGACCAACCGCGATTTTAGCGCGACGCTCGGCAGAGTGATGCGCTCGCCTTCATGGTTTCCGGTGCCCGGCTTTGCGCTGCGGATCGTGCTGGGCGAGGTGTCCGGAATGCTGGCCGAGGGCCAGCGGGTGATCCCCAAAAAGGCGCTTGATCTCGGCTATCAGTTCAAGTATCCGAACTCGGAGCAGGCGCTCCGCCAACTGCTGCGGAAGGGCGCGTAACGCCGCAGCGATCCAACCAAGGTCCAAAGGCGGCTTGCCCGATCGGACAGCCCGCCGGAAGCGCACAGGGTGTAAGCTCGTGTCAAGGAGGACATGATGCAGGCGTTTATCTGTACAACCTGCGGCACGCAGTTCGCGCCCACGGAGCAGCCGCCCGGCCACTGCCCGATCTGTGAGGACGAGCGGCAGTACATCGGCTACCAGGGCCAGCAGTGGACCACGCTTGAGGCGCTGCGGGCCGAGCGCCATACGCTGATCAAGGAGCACGAGCCGGGACTGACCGGCATCGGCATCGAGCCGAGCTTGGGGATCGGGCAGCGGGCGCTGCTGGTAGAAGCGCTGGGCGGCAACATACTCTGGGACTGTATCCCGCTGCTCGACGACGCGGCGGTTGAGGCGGTGCGTGCGCGCGGCGGTCTATCGGCAATTGCGATCTCGCATCCGCACTACTACTCAGGGATGCTCGAGTGGAGCCAGGCGTTCGGCGACGTGCCGATCTACCTCCACGCCGCCGATCGACAGTGGGTGATGCGGCCCGATGCGGCGATTGTCTTTTGGGAGGGCGAGACTCACCCGCTTGGCGAAGATCTGACGCTGATCCGCTGCGGCGGTCACTTTCCCGGCGGCACAGTCCTGCACTGGACGGCGGGAGCGGACGGACGCGGCGCGCTGCTCACAGGCGACATCATCCATGTGGTCGCGGATCGGCGACACGTTAGTTTTATGTATAGCTACCCCAACCTGATCCCGCTGCCAGCGAGCGCGGTGCAGCATATCGTGCGGGCGGTGGACCACTTCGCCTTCGAGCGGATCTACGGCGCGTGGTTCCCGACAATTGTCGCAAGCGATGCCAAAGCCGCCGTCGAGCGGTCGGCGGCACGCTATCTGCGGGCGCTGGAGGGAGAGTTCCCGGCGTGAAAGGACGACGATGCTTGAGGTTGCATTGATGCTCGAAGGCCAGAACGGCCTGAACTGGCCGCGCTGGCAGCGGATCGCGCGGGCGGCGGAAGATCTTGGCTTTGCGGGCCTGTACCGCTCCGATCATTTCACCAACTCCAACCCGCCCGACATCGACTCGCTGGAGCTGTGGGTGTCGCTGACGTGGCTGGCAAGCCATACGCAGCGGATCGAGTTCGGGCCGCTGGTCGCGCCAGTCTCGTTCCGCCACCCGGTGATCATGGCGCGCATGGCGAGCGCGGTGGACGATCTATCGGGCGGGCGGCTGACGCTCGGCATGGGCACGGGCTGGCAGGAGCGTGAGCATCGCAACTTCGGCTTCGAGCTGCTGGAGCTGCCGCAGCGTTTCGCGCGCTTCGAGGAGGCGCTGGATGTTACCACGCGGCTGCTCCACGGCGACGAGCCGGTTTCGTTCGCGGGCAATTTCTACCGGCTGCACGAGGCAATTCTGCTGCCGCGTCCGCAGCGGCCCGGCGGCCCTCCGATTCTGATCGGCGGCAACGGTCCCAGACGCACGCTGCCGCTGGTGGCGCGCTACGCCCGCGAGTGGAACGCCCTGTTCATCTCTCCGGCCAGGTTCGCCGAGCTAAACGCCAGGCTGGACGCGCTGCTGCACGAGCAAAGCCGACAGCCCAGCGAGGTGCGCCGCTCGCTGATGACCAACGTCGTGTTTGGCCGCGACGACGCCGAAGTGCAGCGCAAGCTCAACGGTCGCGACGCCGCCGAGCTGCGCGGGCGCGGGGTGCTGGTGGGCACGGGCGCGGAGGTGGTGGAGCAGCTTGGACGGCTGGCCGAGGCAGGCGTGCAGCGCGTGATGCTCCAGTGGCTCGATCTGGATGATCTGGATGGGATCGAGACGCTGGCGCGGGCAGTGGTGGGGCAGGTGTAGGGGGAATAAGCGCGAGGGAACAAGCGAACAAGGAAACAAGCGAACAAAGCCATTGGGCGTTTTGTTCTGTTGTTGTTTGTTCCTTCGTTTGGTTCTCGGTGCCGCCGGGCGCCCATGCCCAAAGGGCACCCGCATGGCACCCGGTTTTTGGTTTAAACAAAGAACCTCTTGCGATGATCTTCGCATGCCCCGTGCGAAGCCGTACACAAGAGGTTCCTTGCCACTGCGTGATCGCGACATGGGGATGACGCAGGTCTGCTGAGCGGGGGTGTCGGGAGCCGGGCGATCCGGCTCCCGTCTGTCGTGTATGCCTACCGCAGACCGATATTGACGTAGTAGGTCTGGCCGTCGTCCAGGGTGACGCCGATGCGGTGGTAGTAGCCGACCGCCGCACCCTTGGTGCTCCAGTTGTAGATGTACTGCTGAGCCGTCGCATCGTACTTGTACGTGCTTCCGCCTGTCGCCGGATCGCTGTACACGCTCTCATCCACCTGAGCCGTCGTTGGGCTGCCCTTGGCCGGAGTCAACCACTGCGGCAAGGTATTAGACTGAACGATTGAGCCGTCGGCCTTCTTGAGCTGTAACTTGACCGGTACGGTGCTGCCACCCTTGAAGATGCTGGTGCTGGTGCCGATCTGGTGGGCGGTATCATTGATCGGCTGCTGGAAGCCGCCCCACTTGTAGATCACCTTGTAGGTGCCCGATTCGGTCTTCAGGTTGCCAGCCTTATCGGTCGCCGTCGCCGTGTAGTTGAACGTGCCGACGCCGTTGGCAGTACCGCCGCTGACGCTGATCGCGCATGGGCTGTCGAGGCCAGAGCCGCTATCGGTTGCGGTGCAGGAGAGCGCCGCCGCCTCGCCGAGCGTGTAGATTGCCTTCAGCCCGTTGATCGTGATCGTCGGCGCAACCGAGTCGATGTTGATGCCAGTGACCGCAACATCCTGCGCGTTGTCGGCCTTGTCAATCGCCTTGCCAGTGATCGACTGGTTCGCAGCGTTGGCCGTCAGCATTTGATCGGCGGGGCAGGTCGCAACACCTGAGAGCGCATCGGCGCACGTGAATTTCACCGTCACAGAACTGTTGTACCAACCGTTGGCGTTCGGGGCGGTCGTGGCCGCGCCGCTGATCGTCGGCGCTGTCTTGTCGAGCCTGACCGTCACGGCATCGGTGCCTTTGTTACCCGCCAGGTCGTAGGCCTCGCCGTTGATCGTCTGGCCTGCTGTCTCCGTGCTGACCGACTGATCGGGCGTTACTGTGCTGGGGTCCACGCCAGAGCCGCCATCATCATCCGTCGCATCGAAGTGAACCGTCACGTCCGCCTTGTTCCAACCGGCGGCATTTGCTGTTGGGTTGAGCGTGTGCGACATTGTCGGCGCAATGTTGTCGAACTTGAGCGACACGCCGCTCTCTAGCTCGCTGTTGCCTGCGTTGTCCACGGCGTAGAATTTGACCGTCGCGAGGCCGCTGCGCGCTGCGAGCGGAACATTCACATTCGCGGTTGAGCCGGTCGCGCTCTGCACAGGGCCGCCGTTGACGCTGTAGCGGATCTCCTTCACGCCTGAGAGGCCAGACTGATCGGCAGCCGTGAGGACGACCGTTGCGGTCTGTCCCTTGCACCAGCCATTCTTGCTGTCGCACTGGTTATTTGCGGATGTCTGCGGTGCCTGGCTATCGATCTTGATGCCGCTGACCGTTGCGCTGGCGCTGTTGTCGGCCTTATCAGTCGCGGTGCCGCTGGCGCGCTGGCTCACACCATCGTCGGTGAGCAGCACATCGCTTGCGCACTCCTGCACGCCTGAGAGGGTATCGGCGCAGGTGAAGCGGACGCGGACGGCGCTGTTGAACCAGCCTGCTGCGTTGGCGCTGCGCGCCGTGCCATTGTCGTTGACTGTAGCACCGCTGATCGTCGGCGCGGTGCGGTCGATCTTGATGCCGCCGACTGTCGCGCTGGTGCTGTTGCCCGCCTTGTCTGCGATGCTGACAGGTCCGGCGCTCAGGCTGCTGCCCTGGCCGGTGATCACGCTATCGGCTGGCTGTGTCGCCGGGTCGATGCCTGCGAGGCCATCCTGTGCGGTCCACGCGATCGTCACATCGCCCTTGTACCAGCCCGCAGCGTTGGCGTTAGTCGTCGGAGCACCGCTCAGCGTCGGAACCGTCGTGTCGATGTTGATATCCTCAACCTTGGCGCTGCTGCTGTTACCGGCATTGTCGAGCGCATTGCCGACAACGGACTGGCTCGCGCCCTCGTTGCTCAGCGTCACGGCGTCCGTGCAGCCCGCCACGCCTGACGCCAGGCCGGACTCGCCATCGGCGCAGGTGAAGCTGACCGTCACGGGGACATTATTCCAGCCGAAGCCGTTAGCCGCAGGTGAGCGGATGCCCTGGATCGCTGGCGGCAGGTTATCGATCTTGAGCGTGATGCTGTGACCTGGCGCAGCCTTGTCCTCAACGTTTCCAGCCTGGTCCACGCTCCAGAAGGTGATGGTGCTGACGCCGGGAGTGTTATGGTTGAACGAGCCGCTGTACACGTGGGCAGCGCCGCCGTTGACGCTGTAATAGGTCTTGTCAACACCCGACATGGTATCAATGCCGTTCAGAGTGACATTGAAGCCAGCCGCGTACCAGCCGCTATCGAGCGGCGCGGGAACGCTGGCGAGGGTGCTCGGCGCGGTGCGGTCGATCTTGATCCCCTTGACTGTCGTGCTGGCGCTGTTGCCCGCCTTGTCGCTGACCGAGGTGCTGGAGGAAAGGTCGTCGCCTTCGCCGACGATCGTGCTGGCGTCAGGAGCAGCCGATGCGAGTCCAGAGAGCGAGTCCGCCGCCGTCCAGTGAACAGTCACATCGCCGTTGTACCAACCGTTGGCGTTCGGCGCGGTCGTCGCAGCGCCGCTCAGCGTCGGCGCGGTCTTGTCCACGTTGATGCCGGAGACGACAGCCGCTTCGCTGACGTTGCCTGCGGCGTCACTGGCCGCGCCCGTGGCGCTCTGGTTCGCGCCCTCGCCCAACGTCTGAGAAGCGGAGCAGCTATACAGGCCGGAGAGCGCGTCGGCGCAGGTGAAGGTAACAGTGACATTGTCGTTGTACCAGCCAAGGGAGTTGGCGCTACGATCGGCGGCAGCCGTCGCCGTCGGCCTGGTCTTATCGATGCTCACCGTTGCCGGATCGGTCGCGGTATTGCCAGCATGGTCGGTCGCGGTGCCCGTCACGGCCTGACTCTGGCCTTCGGTGGTCACGGTCTGGGGCGCGGTGCAGCTTGCGACGCCGGAGCCGCCGCTATCAGCACAGGTAAAGGTGACGGTCACATTGCTGTTGTTCCAGCCCAGGATATTTGCCGCTGGCGACTGGGTATGGTTGATCGTCGGCGGCGTCCGGTCGATCTTGACCTGGACCGACTTCGCAGCCTCGACGTTACCGGCCTGATCTTCGCTCCAGAACTGGAGGCTATGGATGCCCTCGGCGCTGATCGCGACGCTGGTGCCTGTCTGCTGCGCGCCGCCGTTGAGCTTGAAGTAGGTGGCTTTGACGCCCGACGAGTTATCGGCGGCGTTGAGGCTCACCGTGACGTTGGTATTGTTCCAACTCGTCGGCGCTGTCGCGGATGTGTTGGGCGCGGTGCGGTCGATCTTCACCGCCGGGCTGGTGGCGCTTGTCGTGTTGCCCGCCCTGTCGCTGACCGTCTCCCTAGCGATCAGGTCCGTGCCCTCGCCGCCGATCGTGCTATTGGCTGGCTCCGCTACGATGCCCGAAAGCGTGTCGGCGGCGGTCCAGTCGATCGTCACGTCGTTCTTGTACCACCCGGCTGCATTCGGCGCGGTCGTCGGAGCACCGCTCAAGGTCGGATCCGTCGTGTCGATGTTGATGCCACTCACGCCAGTGTTATTCGTGTTGTCAGCATTGTCAATAGCGGTGCCAGGAACCGACTGATTTGCACCTTCGCTGGACAGCGTTACGGAGCCGCCGCCGGTACAACTCTTGATTCCAGAGAGCGCATCGGCGCAGGTGAATTCAATCGTCACGCTGCTGTTGTTCCAGCCGAAGCTATTAGGGTCCGGGGTGCGACTGGCATTGATCGAGGGCGCTGTCTTGTCGAGCTTGACTGTCACCGAGGCGCTGCCGGTGTTGCCCAGCCGGTCGGTCGCAATCGCGCTCTTGGGGACACCTGGGGTATTCTGCTGCTGGCTGTCGGTAGCGGGAATAGGTCCGCTGGCAACACCGGAGCCTGCATCGCTGGCCGTCCAGGCGATCGAAACATTGCTGTTATTCCAGCCTGCGGCGTTCGCGGCGGGAGTCAGCGCCGCCGTCACGACCGGGCCAGTGTTATCAAGAATGTACGAGGCTGGGTACGCACCCACGCTCTCGCCTGCATTCGCCGTACATTTGCCTTGGCCGTTAAAGCTCCGATAGGCGGTCGTTGTTACCGTCCGCACGCCGTCGCCGGAGCCAGCAGTGAACGAGAAGGTCCAAGACGACTTCACCGTGTTCGAGCTTTGGGTGGCGGTATGAGCGCCCACTACTTCGACACACTTGGTCGTACTATCGGTCACGACTGTCAGAGTCAGCGCGCCGCCATTCTTCGCGTATAAAGTACCACTCACGTTGATGGTGCTGGTGCCGCCGGTGAACGAGGCCGAGCTAACCGACGCGGCACTCACGCTCGTGGTCGGCGTGAGCGGTGCAAATAAACCAAGCACCATGCCCAGGACTGTGAATAGCCTAAGCGTGTTGAACCTTTTGATCATCATGGGTTGACTGTTCATAGTCGTATCCGTCCTTCAATAGAACTACCGAGTCAACAATCCGTCGAGCATGGTGGAGATGGAGATAACACTTTTCGCTGATAGGAAGGATACCGTCTCGTTGCTTAATCAACATCGGACTAATCGCCAGCAGGGGGTAGGAGGATACGACCATCTTTCGCACAAGCGATCCATCTAATCCGCCCATAGCGGGGGGCACAAACGTGCCATATGTCGCAGCGGCAGCCATTCAGCGTCGTTGACACGCGCCAGATCGCGTGCTATACTCGCGCCTCACATGCACAGACAAACGTACAATCTACACAGCACGCCCCGTCGTCGCCGTACGAAGCCGGATACCACGTCTGGTTAGGTGCGCTTGCGTTGGATTGATGGATGTAAGCAGCTCTGCCAGACGGCGGGGCTGCTTTTTTATGCTCAACGATGAGCCAAGGCAGTGCTGCGCGGACTGGCTCTAACGAGGAGCATGAGATGGCAAAGTCGGGTATTAACAAGGTGGTGCTGGCCTATTCGGGCGGTCTGGACACATCGGTGATCGTGCCGTGGCTGCGCGAGAACTATGGCTGCGAGGTAATCTGCTACTGCTCGGACCTGGGCCAGGAAGAAGAGCTGGGCGGTCTTGAGGCCAAGGGCCTTCAGAGCGGCGCGTCGAAGGTGATCATCGAGGATCTGCGCGAGGAGTTTATCCGCGACTATATTCTGCCGACGGTGCAGGCGGGCGCGGTCTATGAGCGCAAGTACCTGCTGGGCACGTCGATGGCCCGCCCGCTGATCGCCAAGCGGCAGGTCGAGATCGCCGAGCAAGAGGGCGCGGACGCCGTGGCGCATGGCTGCACTGGCAAGGGCAACGATCAGGTGCGCTTCGAGCTGACCTACATGGCGCTCAATCCCCGGCTCAAGGTGATCGCTCCCTGGCGCGAGTGGGACATTCGCTCCCGCGAAGATGCGATCCGCTACGCCAACGCCCACAACATCCCCATCGCGCAGACCGAGAAGAAGATCTACAGCCGCGACCGCAACATCTGGCATATCTCGCACGAGGGCGGCATCCTCGAAGATCCGTGGAGCGAGCCAGAAGAAAGCATGTACACGCTGACAGTCGCGCCTGAGGCAGCGCCGAACGAGCCGGAGTATCTGGTGCTGGGCTTCGAGCGCGGCGTGCCCGTCGCAGTCGACGGCGAGCGCCTGGGCCTGGTCGAGCTGCTCTGTGTGCTCAACACGCTGGGCGGCAAGCACGGCATCGGGCGCGTCGATCTGGTCGAGAACCGGCTGGTGGGCATGAAATCGCACGGCGTCTACGAGACGCCCGGCGGCACGATCCTCCAGACGGCGCATCGCGAGCTTGAGCTGCTGACGCTCGACCGCGAGACGCTGCACTACAAAGATCGCGTCGCGCTGGAGTACGCCGATCTGGTCTATAACGGTCGCTGGTTCACGCCGCTCAAGCAGCACATGGATCGCTTCGTGCTGTCGACGCAGGAGAACGTCACGGGCGATGTGCGCCTGAAGCTCTTCAAAGGCCAGGCGCACGTCGTCGGGCGGCGCTCGCCCGTCTCGCTCTACCGCGAAGACTTCGCGACGTTCGGGAAGGAAGATGTGTACGATCAGCGCGACGCCGAGGGCTTTATTCACCTCTACGGGCTGCCGCTCAAGGTCGAGGCGCTGGTCAGCTCGGAGGGCGGGGCCAATCGCTACCGCCAGCCCGATTTCAGCACGTTCAAGCGGGATTAACCGAGAACCGAGAACCAAGAACCGGGTGCCATGCCCAGAGGGCGCCCGGCATGGGCGCCCGGCATGATCGCCCGGCGCACCAAGAACTAAGAGCTGGAAACCGAAACCTGGAATGTGGAACGTGGAACGTGGAAGCAAAGGTCATGATGACGAATCTTTACATCATTCGACACGGCGAGGCGGTCTGCAACGTCGGCAATATCGTCGGCGGGCGCAACGGCTGCCAGGGGCTCACGCCGCGCGGCCACGAGCAGGCGGCGCGGCTGCAAGCTCGGCTGGCGCGTGGCGAGATCCGCGCCGATGTGCTCTACGCCAGCCCGCTGCGGCGTGCCCGTGAGACGGCGCAGGCGGCGGCGGCTGGCCTCGACGTGCCGATCCGCTGGGACGAGGAGTTCGAGGAAATTCGGCCAGGTGAGGCCGACGGCATGACCTACGACGAGGCGCGCGAGCGCTTCAACACGGCGGGGCGCGACATCGTGTACCAGCCGTACTCGCCTGGCGGCGAGAGCTTCGCCATGTTTGTTGCCCGCGTCGGCAGGGCGCTCAGCCGCATCCTGCGCCAGCACGAAGGACAGAACATCGTCGTCGTGGCGCACGGCGGGATCATTGAGGCATCGTTCTACTACTTCCTCGGCTCCAGCGCGGCGCTCGTGCTGCGCTCCGGCTTCTGGATTCATCATACCTCGATCACCCAGTGGCGGCAGGGCGACCCCGCGAGCGACCAGCGCTGGTATTTGTTGCGTTACAACGATGTCGCGCATCTCGATTCGGAGATGCTGGCCTCGACGGAGCCATTATGAGCGACAAACGACAGACGATCCACGCCGCCATCAGCGACGATCCGATCACCTGCGTGCCGGGCTTTCGAGCCGCTGGAGTCGCGGCGGGCATCAAGAAGCACGGCGGCCTGGATCTGGCGCTGATCAGCGCCGACCAGCCGTGCGCGGCGGCGGCGGTCTTTACCACGAACCAGCTTCAGGCCGCGCCGGTCATGTTCGATCGCGCGCTGCTCCAGCGCAAGTCCGCCGGGATTCGCGCCGTGGTGATCAATAGCGGCTGCGCCAACGCGATCACCGGCGAGCAGGGCCAGCGCAACACGCAGACGATGGCGCAGGCCGTGATCGAGGCGCTCGATCTGCCCTGCGACAGCGTGCTGGTGATGTCCACCGGGGTCATCGGCGAGCAGTTGCCGATGAAGAAGCTGCTGCCGGGCGTGGCTGCCGCCGCCAGAGAGATTGGGGCGGATGCCGAGGCCGGACACGCCGCCGCGCGCGCGATCATGACCACCGACACGCGGCCCAAAGCGGTCGCGCTGCGCACCACGCTCGACGGCGTGCCGATCGTGATCGGCGGCATGTGCAAAGGCGCTGGTATGATCCATCCCAACATGGCGACGCTGCTGGCGCTGGTCTGCACCGACGCGGCGGTCGATCCCGTGGCGCTGGATGCCGCGCTGCGCTACGCCGTGGAGCGCTCGTTCAACTGCATGTCGATCGACGGCGATACCAGCACCAACGATACGCTGCTGGTGCTGGCGAACGGCCTGGCCGATCATCCGCCGATCACATCCACCGACTCGCCCGCTTTTCGCGCGTTCCGCGAGGCGCTGACGATCGTCTGCACCGAACTTGCTAAGCTGGTTGCACGCGACGGCGAGGGCGCGACCAAGTTCGTCACTATCGATGTGCAGGGCGCGCGCAGCTTCGACGAGGCGCGGCAGATCGGGCGGACCATCGCTACATCAAGCCTGGTCAAGACGGCGATCTACGGCATCGACGCCAACTGGGGCCGCGTGCTGGCGGCGGTCGGGCGCAGCGGCGTGACGGTCGATCCCGGCAGGCTGGCGCTCTCCTTCGGCAGCGTTCGGCTGGTCGAGGCGGGCGCTCCGCTGGCCTACAGCGAGGCCGACGCACACGCCGCGCTGAGCGGCTCCGAGGTGCAGATCACGGTCGAGCTTGGCCTCGGCGACGAGACGGCGACGGTCTGGACCTGCGATTTTTCGCACGAGTACGTGTCGATCAATGCGGAGTATCGAACGTAATAAAGAACAAAGAACAACGGAACAAAGAACAACGAAACTGAATCTCCTGTTCTTTGTTCTCTGTTTGCTCGAAGAGGTAGCGATGAAATTATGGGGCGGACGCTTCGAGGGCCAGACGAGCGAGCTGATGGAGCAGTTCAATGCCTCGATCGGCTTTGACTGGCGCTTGTACGAGGCCGACATCGAGGCCTCGGTAGCCTACGCCGAGGCGCTGGCCGACGTGGGGCTGATCACCACCGACGAGCGCGATCAGTTGCAGCGCGGGCTGGGACAGGTGCTGGAAGAGTTCGGCACCGGACAGTTCGAGCTACGACTCTCCGACGAAGATATTCACACCGCCGTCGAGCGCCGCCTGCACGAGCTGGTCGGGCCGGTCGCGGGCAAGCTGCACACCGGGCGCTCGCGCAACGATCAGGTAGCGACCGACCTGCGGATCTATGCGCGCATGGCGATCAAGCGGCTCGACGAGGCGCTCTGCGAGGTCCAGCGCGCGCTGGTGACGCAGGCCGAGGCGCATCAGGCGACGCTGATGCCGGGCTATACCCATCTTCAGCGCGCGCAGCCGGTATCGGTGGGGCACTGGCTGCTCTCGCACTTCTGGCCGCTCCAGCGCGACCGCGAGCGGCTTCAGGATTGCCGCAGGCGGCTCAACCTCCTACCGCTGGGCGCGGCGGCGCTGGCGGGCAACACCTTTGGCATCGATCGGGCGCTGCTGGCGCGGGTGCTCGGCTTCGACGACGTGACGCGCAACAGCATGGATGCCGTCGGAGATCGTGATTTCGTGGCCGAGCTGCTCTTCGCCGGGGCGCTGCTGGGCACGCATCTGTCGCGGCTGGCCGAGGATCTGATCATCTACAGCTCGGCGGAGTTTGGCTTTGTGACGCTCGACGACGCCTATGCAACCGGCTCGTCGCTGATGCCGCAGAAGAAAAATCCCGACTCGCTGGAGCTGACGCGCGCCAAGGCCGGGCGGCTGATCGGCAACCTCGTCAGCGTGCTGGCCGTGCTCAAGGGCCTGCCATCGACCTACAACAAAGACCTTCAGGAAGACAAAGAAGGGCTGTTCGACACGATCGATACGCTGCTGATGACGCTGCCGGTCGTCGGCGGCGTGATCGGCACGCTGCGCTTCAACACCGAGCGGATGCGCGCCGCGCTGGACGATACGATGCTGGCGACCGACCTCGCCGACGAGCTGGTGCGGCTGGGCGTGCCCTTCCGCGAGGCACACGGTCTGGTCGGACAGCTGGTTCGCGCCGCCGAAACGCAGGGCATCGCGCTGCGTGATCTGCCGCTCGAAACCGTGCGGGCGGCGCATACCGAGCTGGCGGATGTCTGGCTGCACGTCTTCGATATGCAGCGCTCGATCGAACAGCATCATAGTAGCGGCGGCACCGCTGCTCAGTCGCTCGCGGAGCAACTGACGGCGGCCCGCGTCTGCACGCAATAAATTATGGCAACGATTGCACTACACATGCCGCCTGCGCGCACCGAGGGCGAGCCAGTGGTTCGCCGCGCCTACGTCGGCGATGTCGAGCCGATGGCCGGATTGATCAACAGCTACGCCGCGCAAGGCTTGATGCTGCCCAAATCGCTGGCGCAGCTCTACAACAACCTGCGCGATTTCATCGTCGTCGACGTCGACGGCGCGATCGTCGGCTGCGCTGGCCTCAAAATCACCTGGCGCGACCTGGCCGAGATCGTGTCGCTGGCGGTCGCGCCCGCGTGGCAGGGCCGGGGCCTGGGCCGTCGGCTGTGCGCGCCGCTGATTTCGGACGCGCGGGCGCTGGGCATTCCGACCGTCTTCGCGCTGACGTATCAGGTCGAGTTCTTCGCGCGGCTCGGCTTCGAGGTGGTGGAGAAGACGATCCTATCGCAGAAAGTCTGGCAGGATTGCCAGTTCTGCTCGAAGCAGGATTGCTGCGACGAGATCGCGATGATCCTGCGGCTGGGCCGATAGCGCCGCGAGGCCGGGGCGGGCATCCACCAAGTACCGTCCTTTCGTCTGCGGAGGAGCTATCTGGAATAGTGGAGGAAACTGATGCGCGTTGGAATTTACGGCGCGACGGGCTATACCGGCTTTGAGCTGATCCGCTGGCTGCGGCGGCATCCCCAGGCCGAGATCGTCTTTGCCACGTCGCGCAGCTACGCGGGCAAGCGGCTCAGCGACACCTTCCCGACTACCGACACCTTGCCGCTGATCGATGCCGCCGAGGCCGATCCGGCGGCCTGCGATATTGTGTTTTTATGTCTGCCGCACGGCCCCACGACGATCGCCACGGCGCAAGAGGTGCTGGCGGCGGGCGCGCGCGTGATCGATCTGAGCAACGATTTTCGGCTGCGCGATCCGCAGGTCTATACCGCATGGTTCAAGCATCCACACACCGCGCCGGAGTTGCTGGCCGAGGCGGTCTATGGCCTGCCGGAGCTGTACCGCGATCAGATCAGGCAGGCACGGCTGGTCGCCAATCCGGGCTGCTACCCGACGAGCGTGCTGCTGGCGCTGCTGCCGCTGGCCGAGGCCGGGCTGCTGGATGGTCAGGTGATCGTCGATGCCAAGTCGGGCGTGAGCGGCGCGGGCCGCTCGCTGTCGCTCAAGACGCACTTTGCCGAGACGAACGAGAACTTCGCGCCGTACAACATCGGCCATACGCACCGGCACATCGCCGAGATGGAGCAGGAGCTTGCGGCGGCGGGAGCGCCTGTCCACGTGATTTTCTCGCCACATCTGCTGCCGGTCAATCGCGGCATTCTCTCGACGATCTACGTGCGGCTGGCCCCGGACATCGCGCCCGATGCCGTGCGCGCGCTGTACGCCGTGCGCTACGCCGACGAGCCGTTTGTGCGCGTGCTGCCGGAGGGCCAGCTACCGACGCTGAGCCACAGCGTCCATACCAATCTCTGCGTGCTCGGCCTGCACCAGGCCGACGATCGCGGCAACTGGATCATTACGTCAAGTGAGGATAATCTGGTCAAAGGCGCTTCGGGGCAGGCGCTGCAAAACATGAATCTTATGCTGGGCCTGCCGGAGACGGCGGGGCTGCTCTAAAACGACGATGTATGTACTCAAAATTGGCGGCAACGAGATCGATCAGCCGGAGTTCTTGAGCGGCCTCTGTGCAGCCGTGCGGACGCTGACGGGGCCGGGCGCGATCGTACATGGCGGCGGGAAGGAAACCGGCGTGGCGCTGGCACGGCACGGCCTCGACTTCGAGTTTGTCGACGGCATGCGCGCCACCAGCGATGCGGCGATGGCGGTGGTAGAGCAGGTGCTCAGCGGCGCGATCAACAAGCGGCTGGTCGCACAGCTCAACGCGGCGGGCGTTCCGGCGATCGGCATCAGCGGCGTAGATCTGCATCTGCTGCAAACCCGCCCGCTGCGTCCCGGTGGCCGCGATCTTGGCCGCGTGGGCGAGATCGTCGCGGTGCGGGCCGAGGTGCTGCACGCGCTGATCGGGCAGGGCTGGCTGCCGGTGATCTCGCCAATCTCGGTCGATCAGCAGGACCAGCGCCCGACTAACGTCAACGCCGATCACGCGGCGCTGGCCGTGGCAGCCGCGCTGCGCGCCGACGAGCTGATCTTTGTCTCGAACGTGCCCGGCGTGCTGATCGACGGCGCGGTGCTGCCGCAGCTTACCTCGGCGCAGGTTGAGGCGCGTATCGCCGACGGCACGATCGGCGGCGGCATGGTGCCCAAGGTGCGCTCGGCGGTCGATGCGCTGAGCGGCGTGCCAGCGGTGCGTATCACCAACCTGGCCGGATTGCAGGCCGGAACCGGAACGCAGATTGTACGGTAGGAACATACGATGACAACACAACAATTAGTCGCCGACGCCGAGCGGGTTTTTGTCAACGTGTACAGCCGCCCGTCGTTCGTGCTCGATCACGGCAAAGGCGTCGAGGTCTGGGACACCGATGGCCGCCGCTATCTCGACTTCGTGGCGGGCGTGGCGGTCAACGCGCTGGGCCACGCCGACCCGACGACGGTCGCGGCGCTGCAAGAGCAGGCGTCGAAGCTGATTCACACCTCGAATCTCTACTGGACCCAGCCGGGGATCGAGCTGGCGCGGCTGCTGACCGACTCGTGCTTCGCCGACAAGGTCTTTTTCTGCAACTCCGGCGCGGAGGCCGTCGAGGGCGCGCTCAAGTTTGCCCGCAAGACCGCCCGCGAGCGGCACGGCGCTGGCAAGACTTCGATCGTCGCGTTCGAGCACGGCTTTCATGGTCGCACCACGGGAGCGCTCGCGGCGACGCACAAAGCCGCCTACCGCGAGCCGTTCGAGCCGCTGCTGCCCGGCGTGAGATTCGCGCCGTTCAACGATCTCGACGCGGCGGCAGGCGCGGTCGACAAGTCCGTGTGCGCGGTGATCGTCGAGCCGATCCAGGGCGAGGGCGGCATCACGCCCGCGACCGATGCATTTTTGCGCGGGCTGCGCCAGCTCTGCGACCGCCACGGCGCGCTGCTGATCTTCGACGAGATCCAGTGCGGCGGCGGTCGCACCGGCACCGTGTGGGCACACGAGCCGAGCGGCATCACGCCCGACATCATGGTCATCGCCAAGCCCCTGGGCGGCGGCCTCCCCATCGGCGCGATCCTGACGACCGACGCGGTCGCGGCGCATCTCAACCCCGGCGATCACGGCTCGACCTTCGCGGGCAGCCCGCTGGTCTGCGCGGTCGCCTCCGCGGTCTTCCGCCGCCTCAGCGATCCAGAGCTGCTGGCGCATGTGCGCGAGATGGGAGAGCATCTGCGGTCGCGGCTGCTTGAGCTGCAATCGCTCGATTCGCGGATCGTAGATGTGCGCGGGCGCGGGCTGATGCAGGGCTTGCAGATCGAGGGTAGCGCCGCCGATGTCAAAAACGCGGCCCAGGAGGACGGCCTGCTGCTCGTGCCTGCCGGAGCCGATGTGCTGCGCTTCGTGCCGCCGCTGATCGTCGAGCGCGAGCAGATCGACGAGGCGATCGGGATCTTGCGACATGCGCTTGAGGTGTTAAACTGATAAACAACAAGAGCTAGAGGCAGCCAGGGATCGCGGAATCCCTGGCTCATGGTATATGAGGTGAGATGGACGCTTTACTTGTGCTCGAAGATGGCCGCGTCTTCTGGGGCCGCTCGTTCGGCGCGGACGGCGAGACGACCGGCGAGGTAGTCTTTGCGACCGGCATGACCGGCTATCAGGAGGTGCTGACCGATCCCTCCTACGCGGGGCAGATCGTCACCATGACGGCGGCGCATATCGGCAATACCGGCGTGAACGAGATCGATCCCGAAGCCGAAAAGCCGTATGTCGCGGGCTTTCTGGTGCGCGCCTACTCCGACGATTACTCGTCGTGGCGTGCCCGCACCGGGCTATCGCACTACCTCCGCGAAAACAACATCATCGCGCTGGCCGACATCGATACCCGCGCACTGACGCGGCATATTCGCGCAAAAGGCGCGCTGCGAGCCGCGATCTCGACCGAGACGGACGATGTCGATCATCTGCTGAGCCTGGCGCGTGCGACGCCCAGCATGGAGGGCCTGGATCTCGCCAGCGGCGTGGGCACCCACGAGATCTATACCTGGACCGAGGGCAGCGGCGAGTGGGCCAGTGAGACGACGCCGATCCAGCCCCGCTTCCACGTCGTGGCCTACGACTTCGGGCTGAAGCGCAACATCCTGCGCAAGCTCGTCGACCACGGCGCGCACGTTACGGTGGTTCCGGCGACGATGAGCGCCGCCGAGGTACTCAAGCTCAATCCCGACGGCGTTTTCCTCTCCAACGGCCCCGGCGATCCGGCCACGCTCGGCTATGCCGTGGAGAATATTCATGCGCTGCTTGGCCGCAAGCCGATGTTCGGGATCTGCCTGGGCCACCAGCTCATGGGCCTGGCTGTCGGCGGCAAGACCTTCAAGCTGCCCTACGGCCACCACGGCTGCAACCATCCGGTCAAAGACCTGGCGACCGGCCACGTGCAGATCACGTCGCAAAACCACGGCTTCTCGGTCGATGCCGAATCGCTGCCGGAGGACGTGCAGGTGACGCACCGCAACCTGAACGACGGCACCGTCGAGGGGCTGCGCCACACGCGCTATCCGGCGTTCTCGGTGCAGTATCACCCGGAGGCCGCGCCCGGCCCCCACGACGCCGACCCGCTTTTCACCGAGTTCATCCGATCGATGGAGCGTGAGCAGGAGCGCTAATCGCTTGACGCTCCGTTTCGTGTAAGGTTTGACGATGCAGCCTCAACTTCCACCATCCTGGCAGCCCTTGCTGGCCGACGAGTTCGACAAGCCCTATTTCCACCGCCTGCGCGGCTTCCTCGACGACGAGCGACGCGAGCACGCGGTCTATCCGCCGGAGCCGGAAGTCTTCTCCGCCTTCGAGCTAACGCCGTATGATGCCGTGAACGTGCTGCTGCTGGGCCAGGACCCGTATCACGACGACAACCAGGCGCACGGGCTGTGCTTTTCGGTACGGCCCGGCATCAAGCCGCCGCCGTCGCTCAAAAATATCTTCAAGGAGCTGCGCGACGACCTAGGCTGCCGCGTGCCCAATAACGGCTACCTCGTGCCGTGGGCCAGGCAGGGCATCCTGCTGCTCAACGCGGTGCTGACCGTGCGGGCGCACGAGCCGAACTCGCACAAAAACAAAGGCTGGGAGCAGTTCACCGACACCGTGATCCGCACTGTCAACGACAAAGACGACGGCGTGATCTTTGTGCTGTGGGGCAGCTACGCGCAGAAGAAGCGCGATCTGATCGACACCGCGCGTCACACGATCGTCGAGGGCGTGCATCCGTCGCCGCTCTCGGCCAAGCGCGGCTTTTTCGGCAGCAGGCCATTCTCGAAGATCAACGCGGCGCTGCGTGAGCATGGCAAGCCGGAGATCGACTGGCAGCTTCCGGATCTCTGATCATCGCACCGGCTTGCCATGCGCGCTGAACGGGCCGACGCGCCATCGGACCGTTCGTGGTTTACATCACCGCGATCAGGCGTGTTGGGCCGCCTGAGCCGCCGTAGACTTTTGGAGCGCCGACAAAGAGCATCGCACCGGCGGGCGACACCTCCGTGAGATTTGCCACGTTTTCGAGGCCCCAGCGCCCGCTCGGCAGCCACGAGTAATGCACCGCAAAATCCTTTGACGCCCCGTGGTCGAGACTCAACGTATCGACGCCGATGCCGATCACCCTGCGCTCGTTCATCAGCAGATCGGTTGCGGCCTTGCTCCAGCCCGGAAAATGCAGCGTGCCGCCAGCATCGGCGTTGAGGAATGCCGCGCTATCGCCGATCCGCGTGGCCCATCCGCTGTTCATGATCACGATCGCCCCGGCAGGCAGCCGACCGTGACGCCGCTCCCAGACCAGAATATCGTCGGGCATCACCATGGCATCGGGGTCGCGGGCGACACGCGCGCGAATATCGATCACCGCCAGCGGGCCGATCAGCCGCTCGGCGGGGATGGCATGCACCGACAGGCCATCTTTCGCGAAATGCAGCGGCGCGTCCATATGCGTGCCGGTGTGCTCGGCCAGCGTGAGCCGATTCACATAATATCCGTCTCGATCATGGGTGCGGATTACGTCGATCCGCATCGGATCGTAGCCGGGGAAAACGGGCATCTGGGTTCCCATAATATGTGTGAGATCGACGGCGCGGCTCACGCGCACGGATCGGGCTGGCTCGGCCTGGGTGATCTGCGGAAGTGTCGCCCCAAGGGCGGCGGCGGCAACACCTTTGAACACATCTCGACGGCTAACGGCGGCATTCAACGCGGCGAGTGTTTCCGGTAGACACATAGCTGCCCTCCTGATCCTAGCACGACATTGCACGACGGGTCGATCTCGCTGGATTCAGGTATTGTCACACCGCTGTCAAACGATCGTGGCAGGCGCGGAATATGATCTAGCCAGCCGCCGCGAAATGGTGTATGATCAGCATCACAGTAGATGATCCATTCTAGAAGTGAGTGTATGGACCCGCAAGGAATTCTACCGATCACCTTCTTCCTGTTTCTGCTCAACCTGACCCTGCTGATCGCCTGGGTGGTGCTGACCGCGCTGGGCCTGCAACGGCTGCGGCGATTGCCGCTCTCCGAGGCGCAGTATCTGCTCTGGACGCTCGTCGTGCTGCTGATCCCGGTCTTTGGCAGCGTCGTGGTGCTGCTGCGCACCTCGGCGCACCACACCAACACGACCAGATTCTCCTGAGCGCAGGCATCTACCAAACGTAGGGGCTGGAGCAAGCGCTGAGACGAAAACTCCCCGCCTGCCGAAGCAAGCGGGGAGCCGTGGATCGCCGGGTGCCTACGCGCCAACCGGCAGGCTCGCCTCTGGCTGCCGCAGCGCGATTCGCAGCGGCGTGGGCGTCACTGCGCCGGGCACCACATGCCAGAAGCGGTCGCGGATCTCGTGCCAGCGCGCTAGCAGCTCGTACGCGCGCAGCGAGCCGGTCTTGGCGGCGTGTAGCTCGATCAGCGTGCGCGCCTCGGCAAGCTGCCAGTCTTCCAGCAGCCGCTCCGCGCGTACCAGCTCCGGGTTGAGCCGCCCCAGAAAATCATCGTCGAGGTCGAGCACATAGGCTCGTCCGCCGGTCATGCCCGCCGCGAAATTGCGCCCGCTCGGTCCCAGCACCACAACCAGCCCGCCGGTCATGTACTCGCAGGCATGATCGCCCACACCCTCGACCACCGCCACCGCGCCGCTGTTGCGCACTGCGAAGCGCTCGCCCGCCTGCCCAGCCGCCCAGAGCATCCCGCTGGTCGCGCCGTAGAGCACGGTATTGCCGATGATCGTGCTGTCGGCGGCGCTGTAGCGCGCGTACTCCGGCGGTCGCACGACGATCTCACCGCCGCCCAGGCCCTTGCCGACGTAATCGTTGGCATCGCCGATCAGCTCAAGGCGCATGCCCTGCACCGCGAACGCGCCGAAGCTCTGGCCCGCGCTGCCCATAAACGTCAGTTCGATTGTGTCGGGTGCCAGAGCGATGCCGCGCTGCGCGATCGTGCCAGCCAGCGTCGCGCCCACCGTGCGATCGATGTTGGCGATCGGATAAGCGTGTTGGATCGGCTGTCCGTCGAGCAGCGCCGGGGTAGCGTCTTCCAGCAGCCGCTCGTTCAGCTCCGCGACCTGCGTCGGGATCTGCGTGCCATTCCAGCGCGTGAGCGTGTCGGGGCCGTAGGGGCTGACCAGCATCGCCGAGAGATCGAGCTGATCGGCGCGCTGGTGGCCGGTGGTGATCTGATGCAGCAGATCGCAGCGCCCGATGATCGCGTCGAGCGAAGACGTGCCCAGGTCGGCCAGCAGCTCGCGCACCTCCTCGGCCAGATGGCCGAAGAAATGCATCACGTGCTCCGGCGTGCCCGGAAACTTGGCCCGCAGCTCCGGCTTCTGCGTGGCGATGCCGACCGGACAGGTGTTGCTGTGGCAGGCCCGCGCCATCAGGCAGCCCTCAGCCACCAGCGCCGCCGTGCCAAAGGCGAACTCATCCGCGCCCAGCAGCGCGGCGATCACCACATCGCGGCCCGTCTGGAGTCCGCCATCGACCCGCACCCGCACGCGGTCGCGCAGCCCGTTGAGCAGCAGCGTCTGCTGCGTCTCGGCCAGGCCAAGCTCCCACGAGACGCCCGCGTTCTTGATCGAGCTGAGCGGCGACGCGCCCGTACCGCCCGAATGCCCGCTGATCAGCACCACGTCCGCGCCCGCCTTGACCACGCCCGCTGCGATCGTGCCGACGCCGACCTCGCTCACCAGCTTGACCGATACGGCGGCCTGCGGGTTGATCTGCTTGAGATCGTAGATTAGCTGCGCCAGGTCCTCGATCGAGTAGATGTCGTGGTGCGGCGGCGGCGAGATCAGCGTCACGCCCGGCATGGTGTGGCGAATCTGCGCGATGTACTCCGTCACCTTGTGGCCTGGCAACTGGCCGCCCTCGCCCGGCTTGGAGCCCTGCGCCATCTTGATCTGAAGCTCGCGGGCGTTCATCAGATAGGCGGGCGTGACCCCGAAGCGGCCCGACGCGATCTGCTTGATCGCGCTGTTGCGCTCGTCGCCGAAGCGCTCAGGATCTTCGCCGCCCTCGCCGCTGTTCGCCATACCGCCAAGGCGCTGCATCGCAATCGCCAGCGTCTCGTGCGCCTCGCGGCTGGTCGAGCCGATCGACATCGCCGCCGTCGAGAAGCGGCGCAGAATCGCGGCGGCAGGCTCGACCGTATCGAGCGCGACCGGGCTCTGCGGGTGCCAGCGCAGGAGATCGCGCGGCGCGGCGGGCAGCCGGCCATGCACCAGCGCCGCGTAGCTGCGGTACGCCTCCTGCGACGAAGCCGACGTGGGCTTGAGCCCGACCGCCTGATGCAGCGCGTGGACCACGGCGGGGCTGTAGGCGTGGTACTCGCCATCCTTCTTGAACTTGTACACGCCCGGCACGCCCAGCGCGACCGTCTGCGCATCCGCAAAGGCGCGCGCGTGCCAGGCCGCGACATCCGCCGCCACCTCGGCCCAGCCGATGCCGCCGATGCGCGACGAGGTGCCGGTGAAACAGGCGTCGATCAGCTCCTCGCCCAGGCCGATCGCCTCGAAAAGCTGCGCGCCGTGGTAGCTGTCGAGCGTGGCGATGCCCATCTTCGAGAGGATCTTGCGCAGGCCCTCGTCGAGCGCGTCGACGTAGTTGGCCTCGGCCTGATCGGGATCGAGCGGCGCGCGCTGATCCTCGGCGGCAATCTCACGGACGGAGGCCAGCGCCAGATAGGGATGGATCGCCTCAGCGCCGTAGCCGATCAGACAGGCCATATGGTGGACCTCGCGTGGCTCGCCGCTGTCGAGCAGCAGGCTGGCGCGGGCACGCAGGCCACAGCGCAGCAGATGTTGATGCACCGCGCCCACGGCGATCAGCGCCGGGATCGGCGCGTGCTCGCGATCGACGGCGCGGTCGCTGAGGATCAGCAGCGTACAGCCCGCGCGCGTCGCCGCCTCCGCCGCCTGCTGCAACTCGGCCACGGCAGCGCGCAGCCCGTCCGTGCCCGCCGCGACAGGCCAGACCGCCGGAAGGGTCCGCGAGCAAAACGCTGGATCGGAGCGGTGCCGGAGCACATCCCACTCGGCGGCGCGCAGAATCGGACGCTCGATCCGCAGCAGATGCGCGTGCTCAGGCGTTTCGTCCAGCAGGTTGCCGATCCGGCCCAGCATCATGCCCAGCGACATCACCAGTTTCTCGCGCAGCGGATCGATCGGCGGGTTTGTCACCTGGGCAAAGCGCTGGCGCAGGTAGCCGTAGAGCGGACGCCCGACCTGCGAGAGCGGCGCGATCGGCGTGTCGTCGCCCATCGACCCGACCGGCTCGTGACCGTCGCGGGCCATCGGCTTGAGCACCACCTGAAGCATCTCGGCGTCGTAGCCGAACGCCGCTTGAAGCTGCGTGATGTTGTCGATCTCGTCGCTCCCACGCGCGCCATCGACCGACAGCGTTTGCAGATGCTCGGCCACCCACTGCCGATACGGCGCGCGCTGTGCCAGCTCGCGCTTGATCTGCTCGTCGAGCAGCAGCTCGCCACGGCTAAGATCGACCGCGATCATCTGGCCGGGGCCGAGCCGCCCTTTGTGGACGATCCGCTCGGCGTCGATCGTCACCGCGCCGAACTCCGAGCCCGCGACCACCGTGCCATCATCGGTGACGATAAAGCGCGCGGGACGGAGTCCGTTCCGATCCAGCTTGAGGCCGACGGTCGCGCCGTCGGCAAAACACAGCGCCGCCGGGCCATCCCAGGGCGCGATCAGGCAGCTATGGTACTCGTAAAACGCGCGCAGCTCGTCATCCAGCGTGTCGTCGTGCTCCCAGGCAGGCGGGGCCAGCATCGTCAGCGCGTGGCGCACATCGCGTCCGTTGCGCACCAGCATCTCCAGCGTATTGTCGAGCATCGCGGAGTCGCTGCCGCGCTCGTCGATCACGGGCCGCAGATGCGCGATGTCCGCGCCCCACACGGGCGAGTAGAAATCGGGCTCGCGCGATTTGATCGCCGCGATGTTGCCGCTCAGCGTGTTGATCTCGCCGTTGTGGCAGACCATGCGGAAGGGCTGCGCGCGCTCCCACGAGGGAAAGGTATTGGTCGAGAAGCGCTGGTGAAAGACCGCAAACGCCGAGCTAAAGAGCGAGTCCTGCACGTCGGGGTAGAACGTGCCAAGCTGCGACGCCTGCATCAAGCCTTTGTAGACGATCGTGCGCGATGACATCGAGGCCATATAGAAGCCGTGCATCGCTTTGACGTGGGCCTCCATGCCGATGGCGCGGCGCACACAGTAGAGCGCGGCCTCCCAGTCGTCGCGGTCGATCGATGCGGGGCGCTGGAGCAACGCCTGCATGATCACCGGCTTGAGCAGCATCGCCTGAAAGCCAAGGGCGCTATCGTTGGTCGGCACGGCGCGCCAGGCCAGCAGCGGAATCCCGGCGGCCTCAAGATGGCGCTCGATCAGCGCGCGGCCCTCGCTCGTATTATTGATCGGCACAAAGCACATCGCGACCGCCAGATCGCCGGGCGCGGGCGCGGCAAGACGCGCCGAGCGCAGATATTGAGCGAAGAAGTCATGCGGGATCTGGGTCAGCAAGCCGGCGCCATCGCCACTACGACCATCGGCGTCGGTTGCGCCGCGATGCTCCAGGTTACTGAGCGCCTCAAGCGCCATCGTGACGATCTCGTGGCTCGGCTGGGCGCTCAGGCGGGTGACAAAGCCGATGCCGCAGGCATCATGTTCCCATCGCGGGTCGTACAATGGGGCAAAGCCGGGCTGATTCATAGGTCCCTCTCATCGCTGCATGTTCAAGCGGCACATCAGGGTGCCGGTCGGTCGATGCACACCCCAGGTGCGCGTACACTGTCTCTGGCCTCAGCAGGTCGAGGCGCGTACGACGATCGAAGTCGTTGAGCAGCACATCATTGGGACACAGAGCCACAGCCATCGGCGACGAGGCAGCTCCGGGGGACACAAAACGCCCACCGTTGCCTCGTCAATGAGGCGTGGTGGGCGCGTAGTCAACGCCACAGAATGAGCAGTTAATGTCGCTTTACTATACAAGATGTTACGCGGGCTGTCAAACGCCAGTTGGGCGTTTCGTACAACTGGCGGCGGCGCGGCGTGCTCGTTCGACGCCTGTGTTTGTGCGAAATAACCAAGCGGTCGTCGCTTCGATCGCGGCGCATCTGCTGGCACAGGAGTTGCCGCGTCTGAGAGCTAATCGTTAGCAGCGCGGGAGAGCTTGGGGGACGACCCCAAACTCCGGCCTGACGGCACGCCAGGAGGGAAGGCTATGCAAGCACGAGAACAACTGGTCAACTGGCTGAAGGATGCGTACTCGATGGAAAAAGCGCTCGTGCCGGTGCTGGAAAATCACGCCAAGGATGCCAAGAACCATCCGCAGATCGAGGCCAGAATCCGCCAGCACGTCGACGAGACGAATCGGCACGCCGATCTGGTGCGAGGCTGTATCGAGCGTCTGGGCGGCGATGTCTCGACGATCAAGACCGGCCTTGCCAGCATGTTCGGGACGCTGAAGGAGGTGCCGATGGCAGTTTCCAGCGATGAGATCGTCAAAAACGCGCTCGCCGACTACTCGACCGAGCACTTCGAGATCGCATCGTACAAGGCGCTGATCGCCACGGCGCAGCATGTGGGCGATATGGAGACGGCGCGCATCTGCCAGGAGATTCTGCGCGACGAGGAGGAGATGCAGCGCTGGCTGGACCAGCAACTGCCGATGGTCGTGCAGATCTTCCTTGGGCAGCAGACACGCGAGGCAGGCGCTTAATCGGTCGGTGCGCGGAGGCGCGGCGTGTGGTCGCGCCTCCACCTTTCTATTATCGAGCGCTGGCGGGAGTTGGCGTCGGCGCTGCCGTGTGGCCGTGATCGGCGTCTTCCGGTGGGATGACAAGGCCGGTGGGCATTGCCGTAGGCTCAGGGAAGCGCCTGACGGGTAGCGTTGCGCGCTGGTGTTCTAGCCATCGATGGAACGCGGCAACGCGCATATCCGGCACCGTGTTTTCATCAGGCCGCAGCTCGCGCCGCAAGACTTTGAAGAGAAACCAGCCCGCCGTCGACTTCACGGGCGGTCCCACCTCGCCTAGCGGCTGCGTCCGCAGCGCCTCCGCCTGCTCTGGAAACAATTGATCGATCACAATCCACTGCGGCTCGTAGTCTTCATTCGCCTCGACAGCGTAGGGCTTGCCGACAGTTGCGAAATCGGCTCCCTGATTGATCTGGGCATAGGCCACATCTGCCTGGACTTTGCGCCTGGCATACGCGGCCTCCAGGAACTCATCGGTTGCCGTGATCGGTCTGGGAATCGTCAAGACCATGACCTGCGCATAGGCTTGCAGCTGCGGAGGCGGCTCCTGGATCGGAACAAGATCGAAGCCGATCCGCTCCCGTAATAACTGGACCCGCTGATGATGCACGGTATGCTTGATGTAGTCTTCGCGCGAGATCTGCGGCGAGATGCCGTACGACTCCGTGAGCATCCGCGCCAGCTCATCATAGGCGGCGCTCAACGTGCGCACGACCGTCTCTCGCGCCGCAGCGGGCGTCATGGCAGCGCTCCCCACTTCGCTCAGCGGCAAGGTCGGAGTCAGGGGGATCGCTGGCTCTTCTTGGGGCGGCGACAGCAGCTTGGCGGCCAGCGTTCGGTAGACATCATCGTCGCCGACCGTAACGCCGTCACGAGCAGCGCCTTGCAGGATCAGATCGTCCTCGATCATCTGGTTGAGCACAATATAGCGCAGCGGCCCGCCGCGAAGCTGCGCATAGCGCGTCAGCGTGTCGTCAAGACCTTTTACATACTGTTGACGCGCCTGTTCCGCGAACGACCGCGCCTTTTCGTCCTGGGACGTTTGCATGATCTGATCGTACGCCTTAATCTTGTCCTGGGTCTTGAGAATAAATTGAGCCAGGTTCAGCTCCAGGACGATCAGGTAGTCGCGCCGGGTAATCGTGCGCTCACCGACCTGCCCTACGGTACGGCTGGGCAGGTAGCGTTCTTCCCAGAACCAGCGGCCTCCCAACATCAACAAGCCAACCGCCACGATCACGCAGGTATGGAGCAAAACCCGCTGCCAGAGTGCATATCGTTGCTTGTGCGGCATTGGAGAAATTGCGTGGTCCCGTGCGCCTTGCCCGATCATCGTCGTCCTCCACATGATGTATCCCAAACTGTGCCCGCGCGCCGACAGACTAGGCGCAGAACAGCGAACAACGGGCTGGGTTGTCCCGCCAACACGCGCAGTGATTCTGCACCACGAAAACCGTACATGAGCAGGATAAGCCCGGAGCGTGAAGGAACCGGGCTTATTGGCCTCGTTCTGCCCTCTGTCGAGGGATTGAACCAGACGGATCAGTGCGGGAGAATCCTAGTTCCAGACATTGTATGGAGCGAACTTCGCGCAGTGGACATGGTTGCTATGGCCCGCATTGCCTGGCCCAAGCACCTCCTGAGCGCCGTAGTTGCGGCAGAACTGCATGAAGGCGTTGTGATGAGGATCGCTATAGCTGACGGGCGTACCGGCGATCTCAGGCACGTCAAAGGCGTCTCCATTGTAATGGTGTGAGTAGGTGCTGTGGCTTCCGCCAGCAATCGCCGAGACGGAGTAGCGATGGTAGTGCTCCCAGATCATCGCCTCCATCGCCGCGATCATCGTGTGATTGGCATACGTCGCAGTAGCGCCCTTATGCCCCCACCAGCTTCGCCACATCACTGCCCTGTCGCGCAGTGAAACCATGTTGCAGTAGGCCGTACTACAGGGATTACCGCCGTCGGTGTTCCCTGAGACGTGGTGTTGATACAGGCCGATGGTGCCGGGATGCCAGCCGACCATCGTTCTGGCATGGGCTGGCGACGGCCCCCAGGCTGATGCCTGCGAGCTGAAGATGACGGCACTCCAAACCATCGCGGAAAGGATGGCGGTACGGATCAGACGGTACATCATAGAGGATTTTCCTTCAGGATCGTAAACGGGAACGTAACCGCGCGGACCATAGATCATCGCTGTGATCAGCCGACGACCTTTCGCCTGGCCGATCGAATCACAAGGCTGGTAGCTCAGCTCACCTCCTTTAACATGTGCTTGCTCGTGGCTGACCTGCGCGTAGTGGCCGAGGATGGAACACCGAGGATATGGCCTTCCTGAGACTCTCAACCGTACTGAGGTGCCACCTGGGGAATTATCGGTTAATAACAGTAAACACCAACGGTCTTAACAGAGCGCTTAACGCGCCTTAATATTTCCTGAAAAAAACCTTGAAACAGCGGAGGCAAGACTCGTGCGCCAGCAGGCCGGGGGTTGGGATGGCTCCCAACGATTTCCCCTTTTCATGCGGAATCGGATCAAGGCTTTCTCAAACAGTTCTTTGATGCTGCAATAGGCAGAGCACTGCCGCCGCTGGCGACAAAAATAGCCGCTGGCGATGTGTCTGCCAGCGGCTTCGGTGTGTCCTGTTCCTAACCTTCACGAAGCGAGGGATTACGCCCCTGTATCCAACGCCGGCGGAGCCTGCTGTTGGAGCAGGCTCCACCCCCGATCCGGCTACCCGGCACGGAGCGCCGCGACCACCGCATCGCCAACCTGGCTGGTCGTGTAGGCGGGCGCTCCCGCAGGCGCGATGTCGGCGGTCACGTGGCCCTGCACGAGCACCTGCTGCACGGCAGCCTCGACCGCCTGCGCCTCGTTGTGCAGGCCAAGCGAGTAACGCAGCAGCATCGCGACGCTGAGGATCGTCGCCAGTGGATTCGCGATGCCCCGCCCGGCGATGTCGGGCGCGGAACCGTGGATCGGCTCGTACAGCCCGATCCGCGTCCGCCCTGCCGGATACGCGATCATGTCCGTGCGCTCGGCGTTCCCGGCCTGTCGGTCCCGCTGTTCTGCGCCGCCCAGCGACGCGCTCGGCAGCAGGCCCATCGATCCGGCCAGCATCGAGGCTTCGTCCGAAAGAATATCGCCGAACATGTTTTCAGTGACGATCACATCGAAGTCGGCGGGACGGCGCAGCAGATGCATCGCCGCCGCATCGACCAGCATATGCTCAAGCTGAAGGTCGGGGTACTCCTCGGCGACGACGCGCGTGGTCACGGTGCGCCACAGCCGCGACGTTTCCAGCACGTTGGCCTTATCGACGCTGGTGAGCTTGCCGCGCCGCTCGCGGGCCATCGCGCAGGCCACGCGCACGATCCGCTCGATCTCGCCCGTGGTGTAGACGCAGACATCCTTGGCGCGCTCCGCGCCGTCGCCCACGGCCTCGCGGCTCTTCGGCCCGAAGTAGATCCCGCCGGTCAGCTCGCGCACGACGATCAGATCGACGCCCGCCAGCAGCTCCATGCGCAGTGGCGAGGCCGCGCTGATCGAGGGATAGACCGTCACCGGACGCAAGTTGGCGAAGAGATCGAGCGCTTTGCGAATGCCGAGCAGGCCGCGCTCAGGCCGATCGGCGGCATGGGGATCGTCCCATTTGGGACCGCCGACCGCGCCCAGCAGCACGGCGTCGGCGGAGCGGCAAAGCTGCACCGTCTCAGCGGGCAGCGACGAGCCGGTCGCGTCGAGCGCGCAGCCGCCAATCAGCGCCTCTCGCAGCTCGAAGCGATGCTCCCAGCGCTCCGCGACAGCGGCGAGGACTTTCGCGCCCTCGGCCACCACCTCCGGCCCGATCCCATCGCCGGGCAGCAGCGTCATCGTTGCGTGCATAGCACTCCCTGTTCGCTCCGTGCCGGATGCGCATGTCACGACACGATCCTGGTAAAAAAGAGATCTTTATCGACGGGCTGAAACCCGACGGACTGGTACAGCCGGTTGGAGGCCACGTTGTTGCCTTCGGAGTAGACCAGCGCGCTCTGCGCGCCGCGCTCCTGCAAGCGCCGCAGCCCTTCCAGCATGACCGCCTTGCCCAGCCCCTGGCCGCGATAGGCCGGACGAGTCCCGACCGGCTCGAACTCGCCAAGGCCGTTGATCCGATCGAGCCAGCAGATGCAGTAGGCTCCAAAGTCGCCGCCGGGTGTCTCGACCACCAGATCCAGCTCCGGGATGTAGCCCGGCGCTTGACGCAGCCGCCGGTAGGCTTCGAGCGTGACCTTCGAGGGATGCCAGACCTCGCGGTGCGTCTCGACGCGCTGGTTCCACTCTTCTTCCCCGCCGACGTGCCGCACGCGAAAGCCCGGCGGTAGCGTCGGCTCAGGGATCGGCCCGTCGAGCGAGCGGCAGTAGTGGAACATGAAGTCCTCATCGCGCTGGTAGCCGCGCTGCTCGAAGAACGCTTGCAGCCAGCGATCGTTCTCAAAGCCTCTGATCCAGACCTGCCGCCTGCCCGCGTCGGGACCCTCGGTGAGCGTGCTGCTGCCGTGCTGCTCGGACCATTCCAGCATCGACTCCTCAAGCGTGCCGCTGCCGCGCAGCCGGGGATGAATATCCCAGAAGACGACGCCGGGCGGATCGTTCCAGACAAAGCCCAGCAACTCGCCGTCGACGCTCTCCCAGAGCCGGATGCTGCGCCGGGGATCGAAGATGACATTTTGGAACATGCCCCAGAGAATGTCGCCGACATGGAAGGAGCCGTACTCCGGCGCGACGCTGGCGGCATTGGTCGCGAACGCCAGCAGCGCGTGGAGATCCTCGTCGTCGCGGTAGGGCCGTGCTGTGATCTGCATACTGGTCCTTGTGCTCAACGCCTACGCCGTGGCGACGCGGGCCGGATGCTGCGCCTCATACTCCGCGATCGTCTCGGCCTGGCTGAGCAAAAAGCCAAGCTGATCGACGCCGTTCAGCAGGCAGTATTTGGCAAAGGCATCGATCGGAAACTCGATCGCGGTGCCGCCCGGCAGCCGCACCTGCTGCGCGGCCAGATCGACCGTCAGCGCTGTCGCGGGCTGCGCTGTACACATGCCGACAAGCTGCTCGTACGCGGCTGGCTCGACCATGATCGGCAGCAGCCCGACCTTGAGCGCGTTGTTGCGGAAAATATCGGCGAAGTAGGTCGAGATCACCGCCTTGAATCCGTAGCCCTGCAAGGCCCACGGCGCGTGCTCCCGCGACGAGCCGCAGCCGAAGTTGTGCCCGGCGATCAAGATCTGAGCGCCCTGCGTCTCCGGTCGGTTCAGCGCGAAGCCAGGGCGCGGCGCGCCCTGCTCATCGTAGCGCCAGTCGGCGAAGAGATGATCGCCCATGCCGCTTTTGTCGATCGCCGTCAGGAAGCGCGCCGGGATGATCTGGTCGGTGTCAATATTTTCGATCGGCAGCACGACGCATGTGCCGCTGAAGGTTGTGATTGGCTGCATATTCTCTCTAGGAGAACAAAGAACAGAGAACAAAGAACAAAAGAGAACCATGTATCGAAGGTAAAGGCTATGCTTCGGTGCTCCATTGTTCTTTGTTTTGTTGTTCCGTTGTTCTATACAAGTTCCCGCACATCCGTAATCCTGCCGTTGATCGCCGTGGCCGCCGCCGTGAGCGGGCTAGCCAGAAACGTGCGACCGCCCTTGCCCTGCCGTCCCTCGAAGTTGCGGTTGCTGGTCGAGACGGCGTACTGGCCGGGCGCGAGCTTGTCGGCGTTCATCGCGATACACATCGAGCATCCGGCCTCGCGCCACTCCGCGCCGGCCTCGACGAAAATATCGCGCAGGCCCTCGGCCTCGGCCTGGCGCTTGACTTGCTGCGAGCCGGGCACGACCAGCATGCGGACGTTGGGCGCGACCTTACGACCGCGCAGGACGCTAGCGGCCATGCGCAGATCGGTGATGCGCGAGTTGGTGCAGCTTCCCAAGAAGACCACATCGACGGGCTGGCCGAGCAGCCGCTGGCCTGGTTGCAGGCCCATGTACGTCAGCGCCTTGTCGAGCGCGGCCCGCTGGCTCGCATCGGGGAGCGCGCTGGGATCGGGCACGGCGGCACCGATCGGCATGCCCATGCCGGGATTCGTGCCGTAGGTGATCATCGGCGACAGGCGGCTGGCATCGAGCGTGATCGTCGCGTCGTAGGTCGCGCCCTCATCGGTGGGCAGCGTGCGCCACTGCGTGACCGCGCGCTCCCAGTCGGCACCTTTGGGCGCGTGGGGTCGGCCCGCGATATACTCGATCGTCGTGTCGTCGGGAGCGATCATCCCCGCGCGCGCGCCGCCCTCGATGCTCATATTGCAGATCGTCATGCGCTCTTCCATCGACAGCGCGCGGATCGCCTCGCCGGTATACTCGAAGACATAGCCGGTGCCGCCGCCCACGCCGATCTGCGCGATGATCGCCAGAATGATGTCTTTGGCGGTCACGCCCGGATGGAGCCGGCCATCCACGCGCACCTCCATCGTGCGCGGCCTGCTCTGGAGCAGGCATTGCGTGGCAAGCACATGCGCCACCTCGCTGGTGCCGATGCCAAAGGCCAGCGCGCCGAACGCGCCGTGCGTGCTGGTATGCGAGTCGCCGCAGACGATCGTCATGCCGGGCTGCGTCAAGCCCTGCTCCGGCCCGATCACATGCACAATGCCCTGGTTCTCGGAGCCGAGCTTGAACAGCGGAATGCCAAAGTCCCGGCAGTTGCGCTCAAGCTGCGCCAGCTGCGCGCCCGCCTGCGGATCGGTGATCGGGATCAGACCGTCCGCACCGCGCGGCGTCGTGGGCGTCGAGTGATCCATCGTCGCCACGGTCTGCTGGGGTCGGCGCACCGTCAGGCCGCGCTCACGAAGCTGAGTAAACGCCTGGGGCGACGTGACCTCGTGGACCAGGTGCAGATCGATGTACAGCACCGCTGGTGTCTCCGCTGTTTGCGGCCTGACGATATGCGATTCCCAGATTTTTTCAAACAGCGTCCGTGGTCGTGTCGTCATATCTGTTCCTTATGAAAGTGGTGTCGTGATGAAGGGATTATGGGACAGGGAACAAGGGAGCAAAGGCGTTGAACCTTTTGTTCCTTTGTTCTTTTGGTAGTTTGTTCTTG
>DASUTC010000209.1 GCA_036374795.1 Herpetosiphonaceae bacterium | reverse complement strand
CGTGGCGCTCGGCAAGCCCATGCAGCACCACGCGTTTATAGCGGCACGAGTGCCGAGGCAAGGCTGCGCGTCCCGCGGGTCCTCCGGCGCGGTCATTCGACGCCGTACCGGCCTGCTCGGCCCGGCGCTGGCCCAGTCTTGCCAAAACCGGTAAGAGCACTGACGTTAGCAGCGTTGCCCTGGAGCCGGCAACCTGCTCCACGATCGGCTTGGCGCTGGATGTGAAGCATGTCCAAAATCCAACCTTTCCAAAGAGCTGGACCAGCATGCTAAGGAGTAGCTCTGTCTTTGCCCCTTGGCAACCCCGGGCGTAACGTGGAGCGAGAAATTCATCCGAAGGTCGAGAGCCGCGATTGACACGGCCGCTGACGCCGCCTTTCCGATGACGGATTAGTGCCGTGCTGCGCAGCCTGTTTCGTCGCACGCCGGAGGATCTGAGCGCCACGCCTGCGGTCGCGGGCCAGCCGGCGCGCGTGCCGCCCGGGGTCTGCGTGTACGCAGTGGGCGACATCCACGGGCGCGCCGATCTGCTCGCGCAGATGCATCGTCTGATCGCCGAGGACGCGGCAGCGCTCACGCCGGGCACCGGCAAGCTGGTCGTGTATCTCGGGGACTACGTCGACCGCGGCCTGGAGAGCCGGCGCGTCCTCGATCTCCTGATCAACGACCCCCTGGAAGACTTCCAGGCCGTCCATCTGCTCGGCAATCACGACGCCTGGCTGCTCAGCTTTCTGGTCGATCCGGCGATCGGGCCGATCTGGCTGCGCTACGGCGGAGACGCCACAATTCACAGCTATGGCGTGCAGTTCGGCATGCCCCAGGACGATCCCCGCTTCTATGGGCAGCTGCAAGCCCATCTGCGCCAGCGGATCCCGCGCAGGCACGTGGAGTTCCTGCAGAGCCTAGAGCTGAGCTTCGAAAGTGGCGACTATCTGTTCGTGCACGCCGGCGTCGATCCGGCGCTTCCGCTGGATCAGCAGACGGCCGATGATCTGCTGTGGATCCGCGAGCCGTTC
>DASUTC010000208.1 GCA_036374795.1 Herpetosiphonaceae bacterium | reverse complement strand
GACTTCTCGCTCTGTATTGGCTGCCATGATAGATAGCTCCTTGTACTGCCAGGTGGGAGGTGTTTCCCACGGAATCCTCGCTCCTGGCCTCAACGATAACCTGATCGCGCTACGCCCCGCCGATCCCCTGTGTGACGACACCAGTGCCGCCGCAGGTGGGGCAGGGCTGATCGTTACGCTGTCCGCTGCCGCCACAGTCGGGGCAGATGCTCTCACCCGCGCCCGGCGTGTCGGGAGGAACTTCATCGCCAGGACTCATCGGCTGCGTGCCCGGCTGATCCTGGTCGGGCCGTGGATGCTCCGTGTGTGCTTCATGCATCGCAGGCTCCTTTCTGGCCGAGGCTGGTCGGGGGCGCAGCACGGCCTGGGCTATGCCACACCCGCCAGCGTCGTTACTGTCTCACCTAATCCTCGATCGTGCTCAGATCGCCTTCGGGCTGTCCCAGCGCGCGGGCCTTGAGCACCCGGCGTAAAATTTTGCCGGAGCGCGTCTTGGGCAGCTTGGGCACGATCGTGATCGCTTCGGGCCTGGCAATCGGCCCCATCGTGACGCCGACATGCGCTTTGAGCTCGCTCACCAGCAGCTCGCCGGTATCGTCGAAGCCCTGGCGCAAGATCACGTAGGCGTGAATCGCGTTGCCTTTGACCTCGTGCGGCAGGCCGATCACGGCGGCCTCGGCGACGGCGGGATGCGACACCAGCGCCGACTCGACCTCGGCGGTTCCGAGACGATAGCCCGACACTTTGATCACGTCGTCGGTGCGTCCGATGATCCAGGTGTAGCCGTCCACGTCGATTCGCGCCGCGTCGCCGGTGATGTACGCGCCCGGCAGGTTGCTCCAGTACTGCTGCACGTAGCGATCGGGATCGTTATAGATCGTGCGCAGCATGCCCGGCCAGGGCCGCTTGATGATCAGCCGTCCCTCGGTGTCGGGCGGAACCGGCTGGCCCTCGTCGTCGACCACCGCGATCTCGACGCCGGGCAGCGGCACGCCGCAGGAGCCGGGCTTCATCGCCATGTTCGGCAGGTTCGAGATCATCGGCCTGGAGGTTTCGGTCTGCCACCACGCATCGACGACCGGGCAGCGCCGCCGACCGATCTGCTCGTAGAACCAGCGCCATGCTTCGGGGTTGAGCGGCTCTCCGGCGATGCCCAGCAGCCGCAGCGAGGAAAGATCGGCCTTGGCGGGCCAATCGGTGCCGAAGCGCATCAGGCCGCGCACGCCGGTCGGGGCAGTGTAGAGGATCGTCACGCCGTACTTCTCGATGATCCGCCACCAGCGGCCAGGATCGGGATACGTGGGCGCGCCCTCGTACATCACGGTGGTCATGCCGTGCATCAGCGGGCCGTAGAGCACGATGCTGTGACCGACGATCCAGCCCGCGTCGGAGGTGCAGAAGAGCACGTCGTCGGGGCGGACATCGAGCGACCATTTCAGCGCGGTGAAGACATCGACCAGATAGCCGCCGACGGTGTGGACCACGCCCTTGGGCGCTCCGGTCGAGCCTGAGGTGTAGATGATGAAGAACGGATCTTCACTGTCCATGGCCTCGGTCGGGCAGGGCTGATCCAGCGCCGGATCGTCCATCAGCGCGCGCCAGTCGCGGTCGCGCGGCTGCCGCTCCACGGGATTGCCCGCGTGGGTCACGCAGATCACGGCCTCGACGCTGGCTACATCGGCGACAGCCTCGTCGGTGATCCGCTTCAGCTCGACGATCTTGCCGTTGAGATGGCCGCCGTCCGCCGTCACGACGACCTTCGCGGCGGCATCGGCCACGCGCGCGTGAAGCGCATCGGTGCTCAGGCCGCCGTAGACCACGGTATGCACGGCGCCGAGCTTGGCGGTGGCGAACATCGCGATGGCCTGCTCAGGGATGCGCGGCATGTAGATCGCGACCCGATCGCCGCGTGTGACGCCCAGCGACTTGAGCACGTTGGCGAAACGATTGACCTGCCGACTCAGCTCGGCGTAGGTGAAGGCGCGGCTCTCGCCGTTCTCGCCCTCCCAGATCAGCGCCGTGTGGCCAGGGCGCGTCGTCAGATGGCGCTCAAGCGCGTTGGTGACGAGATTGGTCTTGCCGCCGACGAACCATTGGTAGAAGGGAGCCTGCGATGTGACGAGCACCTGCGAGAACGGCGCGTGCCAGGTGATCTGCTGCGCCGCCTCGCGCCAGAACGCATCAGGGTCTTGCAGCGACCGGCGATAGAGCGCCGGGTAGTCGCCGATCTGAGCCTGCGCCGCAAGCTCCGGGCTGGGGGGTGGAACGAGATCGGCGCCGCCGTAGGCTGCGTGGGTCTGCTGTCGATCAATGTGCGTCATGACAATCTCTCCCCATCAACTGAATACCAGGATTGACGCGGTCGCTCCCTGCCAGCGGTGTGTTGATCTGCGTCGGCATGCGACAGCTCTGTCAAGGACGAAACCAATCTCACCGCGTGACTCCTGTGCCTACGTGAAGGTGCCAGCAGGGCTTGCAGTACCTTCGCATCATCGATCCACGCTCGTCGTACCTGCCTGTTTGAGCCGCCTGCGCCTCGTCTCAAGAGCGCTTGTGCTCTGCGCGACCGTATCGCGCAGCGCTGCTCAAGGACTACTCAGGCTGGTAGAGCGAGCTACTCAGGAGCATAACGGAAGCTGAGTGGAGGGAAGAACACGAATGTTTACGCCCCGTGAAGTTTTCTTTACCGAAGATGCGCAGCAAAAAATGTCGACACGCTACCAGGCCCCGCTCGTGG
>DASUTC010000207.1 GCA_036374795.1 Herpetosiphonaceae bacterium | reverse complement strand
CCGCGAACGTTGGTCTGTCCATTCGGAGAAACCGGCGCGATCGCATCGGCGATCTCATCCAGGCTCGGCACCTTGCTGACATTTACCGCCCAGTGCGGCACATCGTCGAACGCCACCACGCCTAGCTGATCGTCGGATTGCAGCAGCGCGCTGGCCTGAAGCACCGCCTCCTTGGCAATATCGACCTTTACCACGCCGCCATCGGACATCGAGTTACGGTCGGGGCCTTCGCAGTGACAGGCGGCCATCGAGCCCGACTTATCGATCACGAAAACGATCGCCACGTCTGGCCGCCGCTGCTTGTCCTTGACCTCCATGTTCACGGGCAGCGCCGCCTCGATCGGCGTTTTGTTGTAGCCGCCCATGCCGTAGCTGCGATCGCCGCCGACCATCACCAGGCCACGGCCCAGATCGCGCACATACGACGGCAGCAGCTTCATCGCCGAGGATGGCAGCTTGCCCGCCGGAACATTGACCAGCGCAATCGCGTCGTAGCCGCCCAGCTCCGCCAGATTCGTCGGCATGCTCTCAGGCGCGACGACCGTCGGGTTCATCCGCGCGGTATCCAGCGCCGCCGCAAGATTCGCCGCCTCGCCCGCCTTGCCCTCGACCACCAGCACCCGTGGCTCGCCCTGCACATCCACCAGCGCCGCCGCCTGGTTGTTCTGCGCGCGGGTATCGTCCGCCACCTCGATCTCGGCGGTGTAGCGCGCGAAGCCATCCGTCTCGGCCTGTACCGAGAACGGGATCGTCTGCCGTCCGGTCTTTAGCTCGACCTGCCGCTCCTCGATGATGCCTGAGCCGGAGCGCAGCCGGATCGTCGCCGGAGCCGCAACGCTCGACTCGACGACCACATCGAGCGGAATGGTCTGGCCTTTGCGCACCGTCGCCGGAGCGCGCAGCTCCGAAACCTGCACGAGATCATTGGTCGTCTCGCTCAGGCTTACAACCTCGATCGGCACGTTGCGCGCGCGCGCCAGCGCAACGGCGGTGTAGACATCGCCCGCGTTCTCGCCGCCATCCGACAGCAGCACCAGCCGCTTCTGCGTGTCGGCGGGCAGCAGCGCCAGGCCAAGGTTGATCGCCTCGCCGATATTCGTGCGCGTCGTCACCGGCACCGATTGCAGCCTGCGGAACGCCTGCTCCGTCGAGGGCGCGCGCTCGACCAGCGCGTTCTCGCCGAACGCGACGATCGCCGCTTTATCGCCTTCGCGCATCGTCGCGAGCGCCGCCTGGATGAACTGATCGGCGCGGGTGCGGTCTTCGGGCGAGACGGAGTCGGAGCTATCGACCAGAAACACCGTCGTCAGATCGTCGACGCGGCGGACGATCTGCGTGCCCGCCAGCGATCCGATCAGCAGCACGAACAGCAGCAGCCGCAGGATCAGGCTGCTCCAGAAGCGCGCGGCAGGCAGACGGCGCGGTGCCAGCAGCGCCAGCGCCAGCAGCGGCACCAGCAGCACCAGCAGCCATAACGATGTCGGATAGATGAATGACAGACGCATATGGTCCCAATCGCACCCGGATCGTTTCAAACGTTCGATCCAGGCGTCCGCTAATCGCCGCTCCGGTCCTGAGGCCGCTCGATCACACTGCGGCGCGTTCTGCGCCAATCGAACTGTGCCCCACCCGTCGTCGAGGGGGGTGCCGGTGGAGGTGCGCCGCTCGTACCAGCAGCTTTCTGCGACTCGGCGGGCCGAGTCGCAGGCGCAGCCTTGGTCGCCGCTCGCGCTCGTGCCCGCTGCCGCGCGAGCGAGCCCTCCCGCGTCTCACGCGCCCGCTCCAAGCGCCGCTGCCTCAGCCAGACCTCGATCGCCCGTGGACGCGGCAGCACCAGGCGGCGCACGGCAATATCGAGCGGCCACAGCAAGATCGCAAGCCAGAGCAGCGGCCAGATGATCGACTGTGACTGTCGCGTCGTGGCCGTGGGCGTTTCCCAGACACGCTCGGCGGGCAGATCCGCACGACCGCCGGTACGCTGCGCCAGGGCTTGCAGCAGGCTCGCGTTGCCCTCGCGCTGCAAATACTCCGCCGACGGCGGCACGACCGCGCCCGTAGCAACCACGCCGAGCGCCTGCCCATCGCCGCCGCGAACAAGCACCTGCGCGCGGTACACGCCCGCCTCAGGCAGCGCCACCGTCCCACGGTAGCGCCCCGGCTCGACCTCGATCAGCGGCAATTCCTGCACGCTGCCATCCGCCCCGACGATCCTGCCGATCGCGCCAAGCCCGGTACGCGCCCGCCCATCGAGCGCATCCGCCCGCAGGTCGAGCGCCAGCGCGGTGCCCTCGATGCTCGTCCCGGCCTCGAAGCCCTCAAGGCTCGGCGTCGGCAGCAGCGCCCCGACCAACTGCGCCGCGAAGCGACCGAACTGATCCCAGCGCACCCAATCCCTGGCCCACTGCCCTTTCATGTCGGGCGTCCACGCCGCCGCGCGCCCCAGGCCGTACTGCCACTGCGCCAGCACCGGATCGCCGTCGTCCGATTCGAGGATCACCTGCGCCGTGTCCTTGGGCGTGACCGCGTTGTAGCCGTACAGCGGCGGCGCAGAGCGCAGATCGCGCACGGCAGGAGCCGGAAACGTGATCACCGGCGTAAACTCTTTCTCGACAATCCCACGCCTCGTGATCCGCAGCGACTCGTCGAAGAACAGGCGCGGCACGTCGTTCCGATCGTCGACCTCATAGAAACGCCCGCCCGTCTCCGGCGCGATCCGCTTGAGATTCGGATCGTAATCTTCGATCCCGACCGTCGAAAGCGTGATCCCGGCCTGCTTCATCCGCTGGATCACCTCGTCGTAGTTGTAGGGAGCCTGGCCGTCGGTCAGCAGCACCACATGCTTGATCTTGGCCTCGGCGCGCTCAAGCGCGCTCGTCGCCTGCTCCAGGCCGGGCCGCAGATCCGTGCCCCCGCCCACGCCGATATTGCCGATGCTGCTCAAGAACTCCGGCGACGGCGGCTTCTTTTGCAGATCGACCGCCCACATCGCGCTTTCGTCGAAGGCGATCACGCCGATCTGGTCTTGATCGTCCAGCGCGGCAAAGCTCTGGGCCGCGCCCTCTTTCGCCAGCTTGAGCTTCTCTCCGTCCATCGAGCCTGAGCGATCGATCACCAGCACCAGCGCGACATCGGGCTGGACCTTGACGCCGCGCGTGCGCATCGTCACCGGCAGCGCCGTCTCAACGGGCGTGTCGAGGTAGCCGCCCGCCGCGTAGCTGTCCTCGCCGCCGATCATCAGCAGGCCGCGACCAAGCTCGCGCACATACGCCGGAAGCAGGCTCGCGGCGCGCCTGGGCAGCGCCCGAAACGGCACATCCACCAGCACGATCACATCGTAGGCATCCATCCCGATCAGCGACGACGGCAGATCCTTGGGCGCGACCGTCGTCGGGTTGAGCAGGGCCGCTTGCAGCGCCGCGCTCAGATTCGCTCCGCGTCCGGGCGCGCCTTCGACCAGCAGCACCCGCGCCGCGCCGCGCACCTCGGAGAAGCCAAACTGCACATTGTTCGCGCCGATCGTGTCGTCCGGGGCCAGCAGCCGCGCCTCCCAGGCATGAAACCCCGGCCCTGGCGCGGGCACCGTCACCGGAATCTGGTTCAGGCCCGCATTGAGCTGCACCGTGGTCTGAAGCACCGGCTGGCGATCGAGCAAGACCTGAAGCTCGGCGCTGGTCGGTCGCCCGCTGCGCGCTTGCAGCGTCAGGCGCACCTGCTGGCCCTCACGGGCGGTCGCGGGTGCTTCCAGCGCTTCCAGCGCCACATCTTCGGCTACCGGCGGCCCGATCAGCGAAACCGTCTCGATCGGCACACCAGCGGTTCGAGCCAGCGTCGCCGCCTCCAACGCCTGCCCGCGCGTCTCCGCGCCATCCGAGAGCAGCACGATCCGCTTGCGGCTTTCGCTCGGCAGGATCGCCAGCGCCAGCCGCAGCGCCCGCCCAATGTCGGTCTGATCGCTGGGCGGCACCACCGTCGTCCGCACGAACTGACGATTTTCCGAGGGCGCACGCTCCACCACCGCATCGCCGCCAAAGACCACGATCCCGCCGCGATCACCCCGCGGCATGCGGCTCAGGGCGCTCTGAATGTACTGATCGGCCCTGGCGCGCGTGGCAGGCGCGACCGAGTCGGAGTTGTCGACGACAAAGACCGTCGCGGTATGCGACGCGGGCTGCACGAATTGCGCGCCCGCCAGCGCCAGCACCAGCGTGCTCAAAATCACCGTTCGCAGGCCCAGGCTGGTCCGGCGTCGCCAGGGCGTGACCCGCAGCGGACTGACCAGCGCCAGCAGCCACAGCGGCACAAGCAGCAGCAGCAGCCATAGGTAGACAGGTTGGACAAAGGATACCGGCATTGGACCCGCGTTCTAGAGTAATCGCAAACAACCAACTCTCGACCGTCCGAACATCACAGCCTCGGCTTCGCGCCCTGCGGGCGCGGCTCGGAGCGCTTGAGCCAGCGCTCGCGCAGCCAGACGATCGCGCTGCGCTGGTAGACCAGCCACTCGACAATCAGCACCAGCAGCGCGATCCAGGCCAGCCAGCGCCACATCTCGGATCGTCCGGCCCGCTCCTGCGCCTCCGCCACCACTCGCCCGCCGACCTGGAACAGGTTGAGCTGCGCCCGTGGCTCCACCCGCGACTCCGATGCATTCTGCAAATTGACCGCCGCCGCGCGTTGCAGCGGCTCCGCGCCCTGGCGCTCGATCTCGATCCCGTAGACGCCCAGCGCCTCGGTATCGCCGTAGATCGCCTGATTATTCTGCGGCGTGAGCGCCGTCGTCCTGCCGTTCGGATCGGTAATCGTGACGCGCGTCGCATCCGGCGGCACCGGCACCACGAGCGGCTGTCCCGGCTGAAGCTGCGCCGCCTCGCCGCCCTGGCCGGGCGCGAGGTAGCCCGTCAGGTTTGCCATCAGCACCGGAAACGCGACTTGCAGCGGCAGATCCGAGCTTTGCAGCGCAAAGCCGAGCACGCCCACCCGCCGACCATTCTGCTCGCCCGCCAGCAGGATCGGCCCGCCGTCGCTGTCGATCACCGTGCGCGCCCACACGGGCTTTGAAAGCTGCGCCGATCGCAGGACATTGATCTCGGACACCGACACGTTGCGCAGCAGCGGCTCGTTGCCGGTTGCCGGACGCAGCGCCGGAAACTGCACCTCGCCCGTCACAGAAAATAGCTCGGTCGAGCGCAGCGGGCCGATGAACAGCAGATTGCCGCGCGGCAGCGGATCGGGCGTCACGCCATCCAGCACCGTGAGCGCGGCGGTATCGGTGAACGTCGTGGTCGTCGTCGGGACGGTGCTGACTTGAATGCCCGGCAGCAGGCCGAAGGCGGTTTCGAGAAAGCGATTGCCGTCGGTGACGATCCGCACGGTCGCTTTGTCGGTGCCGGGGCTGGTAGCCCAGGCCTGATCGTCGAGCGGCAGCACGTCGTCGCCTTCCAGCCGCGCGCGGGCCTGCCTGACGGTGTTGGGCACATCGGCGACGATCGAGCGATCCTGGCCCGGCTCCAGCGTCAGGTCGTAGGCGTTGAAGAGCTGCCCGTCCAGCTCGATCACCATGCGCCGCTGCACGGGCGCGGTGCCGTAGTTGGTCGCCTGGGCAAAGAGCGTCTGGCCGCCGGTGCCGGGCTGCAACACAAACGCCGAGATCGCCACGTTCTCGCCGCGCGTGCCGATCGGAAAGAACTGCGCGGGCACCGGCAGCGTCGCCTTGTCGGGCAGCATCACCTGACCATCGGAGATGATCGCGACCTCGCTATCGGCCTCGCGCGCCGCAAGAGCGCTTGCCAGCGCCAGCGCCTGGCTGAGATCGCTGCCGCCGCCGTTGCGGATCGACAGCCCTTCGATCGCATTCCGCAGCTCGCGCCGGTCGGTCGAGGCCGAGACGGGAACCTCCATCTGCCCGCCGATCGCGATCACCGTGGCGCGTCCGCCATCTGGTAGCTGCTCGATCAGCCGCAGCGCCTCCTGTTTGGCGGCGTCCAGCCGCGTGCCGCCGACATCGGTTGCCGCCATGCTGGCCGAGCGATCGACGATCAAGATTAAGTTTTGTCCGGTGATGCCTGTGGTGAGGATATAGGGACGCGCCAGCGCGAAGATCAGCGCGAGTAGGATCAGCAGTTGGAGCAGCAGCAGGATATTGCGGCGCAGCCGTTGCCACGGGGCATTGGCCTCGACATCGCGGACCATCCGCTGCCAGAGAAACGTAGACGAAACCATCCGCTCTTCGCGCCGCAGCTTCAGCAAGTACATCGCGACGACAACGGGAACCAGAAGCGTCAGTCCAAGAGCCAGCGGAGCGAGCAAACCCATAGCGCAATCCTCAAGCGGAGCCTAACAAACAGCGCCGTAGTCGGCGGCGTTCGTGAGTAAGACGTTGGCGGCGGTGAAAGGTTCCAACAGGCAGCCCCGCTGCTGGCATTGTACACGCTTCACCAGCGGCGGGGCAACCACACGATCTCTGATAGATTGCTGATGCAGCTTACGGTATTGCCCGCTCCTCGGCTGCCGACGAGTGCCGGAAGCGCGGATCTTCCGATGGCCGCGACGGCGGCAGGAGCCGCAGCGCAAAGCCACCTGCCACGACGATCAAGATCCCGGCGAGCACGAACGGTCCCCAGGCTCCATACTCAAAGGCCAATCCTGCTACCAGCGGCCCGACGACTCGCGCCAGTGCGGCGACCGACTGGGAGATGCCGAGGATCTGGCCGCGCTCCGCCGGTGGACTTTCGCGGGTGATCAGGCTGTTGGCGCTTGGCGTGGCAACGCCCAGGCCGATCGCCACGGGCAGCAGCGCCAGCAGCAGCATCGGCCAGTCCGTGACAAAGCCCGCCGTGATCAGGCCGATCCCGGCCAGCAGCAGCCCGGCTTGCAGCGTGTGGCGCTCGCCGAAGCGCTTGACGATCGGGCCGATCCCACCGCCCTGGATCAGCACCGCCAGCACGCCGACATACGCCAGCACATAGCCCGTCTCACGCGCGCCAAAGCCAAACTGCCGATCGTTGAAGAGCGCGAACAAGCCCTGGAAGCCAGCCTGCGCCAGGTTGAACAGAAAGAAGATCAGCAGCAGCAGACCAAGCTGCTCGTAGCCGAACGACCGCCGCAGCCCTTCCACGTCGATGATGCGCGGCTGCCGTGCCACGTTGCGCTTTTCACGCGGCAGCGACTCCGGCAGCATAAAGATCGTCAGGAGCAGTGAGAGCAGCGAGATTGCGGCGGCGACGAATGCCGGAATCTGGTAATGATCGCCGCTGCTCAGAATACCGCCGATCGCCGGTCCCAGGATAAAGCCCAGGCCGAACGCCGCGCCGATCAGGCCGTACGCCCTGGCCCGATCTTTTTCTTCGACCACATCGCTGATGTAGGCCTGCGCCGTCGAGATATTGCCGCCCGAAATGCCGTCGAGCAGACGCGCCGCAAACAGGAGCGGCAATGAGTTTGCCAGGCCCAGCAGAATAAACGATGCGACCGTTCCAACCTGGCTGATGATCAGCACCGGACGCCGCCCGATGCGGTCGGAGAGCGCGCCGAGGTAGGGCGTGGCGATCAACTGCATCAGCGAGTAGGAGGCCAGCAGCACGCCGACGACGAACGGCGACGCGCCAAAGGCTTCGGCGTACAGCGGCAAGAGCGGCAAAATAATGCCGAAGCCAAACAGACCGATAAAGACGATCAAAAATATGGGCAACAGCGGCGAGCTGCGTAGCTTCTTCATCAGCACTCCATCTCTCAACACACGCCTGGAAGTGTACCACGATCGCGATCCGCAGCCTCAGGCCACCACCCGATCTTCTCAGGGATCTGGAACGGATCGCGCTCCTGTCGGCACAAAAAATGGACGCCTCGCGCTGAAACGTCCTTCGAGTTCTGAGTTTCAAGTTTCAAGTTTCAAGTTTCAAGTTTCGATTTTTCGGTTCTTGGTGTGCCGGGTGCCAGACCGGGCGCCCTTTGGGCATGGTACCCCGGCATGGGCGCCCGGCGTCTTTGTTCTCCGCCGATGCACTACCGCACGACGCCGCGCCGACGCAGAATATTGAGCAGCAGATCTTCGATCGGGAGGCTGGTTTCGATCGGCAGGTAGGTGATGCTGCGCGCGTTGCAGTACTCGCCGATGTCGTCGCGCCATTGCTGAAGGCTGCGCTGGTAGCGGCGGATCAGATCGACGTCGGCGGTCAGATCGACGGGCGGCCCACCCTCGACATCGACCAGCCGCACGTCGCCCTCAAGCTGCGGATTGACCTCCTGCGGCGCGAGCAGGTGCAGCACGGTGATCTCAAAACGCCGCGCCAGCAGCGCTTGAAGACCCTCCTGCCACTCCTCGTCCATCAGATCGGAGCAGAGCAGCAGCGGCCCCGGATTGCGCGCGGTCTGGGCGTAGCGCCTGCACACGGCGGCAAAGCGGGTCGTGCTGCCCGGCTGGAGATCGGTCAGGAATGAGAAGAGCGGCACCACGCCGCGCCGCGAGCGCTGCGGCGGCAAGCGCAGCTCGCGCTCCTGCCCGAACGCCGTCAGCGTGATCCGGTCCAGATTCGACAGCGCGATATAGCCCATCGCGCCGACCACACGTTTGGCGTAGTGCAGCTTGTGCGGATCGCCCCAGTCCATCGATCGGCTCGTGTCGATCAGCAGATGGATCGTCAGCTCTTCCTCGGCCACGAAGAGCTTGAGGAAAAAGCGCTCCATGCGCGCGTACAGGTTCCAGTCGATCTGCCGGAAGTCGTCGCCAGCGACATACGGCTTGAAATCGGCAAACTCGACCGACGCGCCGCGCTTGGGGCTGCGGCGCTCGCCCTGTAGCTCGCCCGCAATGGCCCGCTTGGTGATCAGCGCCAGTCGGTCGAGCTTGGCAAGGAAGGCGGCATCGAACAGACGAACCGCTTGAGAGCTGTTAGTCATAGGTGTTGGTGAGAGCGCAGCAGCACAGGCTATGTCGAGCCATGTGCTGCTCCGGCGATCCGCTTATTCTTCTTTGACCGCCTCGATGACCCCGCGCACCACATCGTCGGCACCGACGCCCTCGGCCTGCGCCTCGAAGTTGAGGATCACGCGATGGCGCAGCGCTGGCAGCGCCGCCTGCTTGAGGTCGGCGAAGGCAACGTTGTAGCGGCCTTCGAGCAGCGCCAGGATCTTGCCCGCCAGGATCAGCGTCTGCATGCCACGCGGCGACGCGCCGTAGCGGATATACTGCTGGGTAATCGCGGGCGCTTCCCTGGTCGGATGCGTCGCCGAGATCAGGCGCGCGGCGTAGTTGAGCACATGGCTGGCGATCGGCACCTCACGGGCTAGCGCCTGCATCTGCATGATCGTCGCGCCGTTGACCACGCGGCGGGGCTGTGGCACGTTCAGGCTCGTCGTGCGGTTGGCGATCTCGACCAGCTCATCGGTCGACGGAAACGGCACATCGATCTTGAAGAAGAAGCGGTCGAGCTGCGCCTCCGGCAGCGGATACGTGCCCTCCATCTCCAGTGGATTTTGTGTCGCCAGCACGAAGAAGGGCTGATCGAGCTTATGCACCGTCTTTGCCACGCTGACGGTTCGCTCCTGCATCGCTTCCAGCAGCGCCGATTGCGTCTTGGGCGTGGCGCGGTTGATCTCGTCGGCCAGCACCAGATTCGCGAAGATCGGCCCCGGCTCGAAGCGGAACTGCTTGCGTCCGGCATCGTCCTCGGCAATGATCGTCGTGCCGACAATATCGGCGGGCATCAGGTCGGGCGTGAACTGGATACGCGAGAAACGACAGTCCACGACATCGGCCAGCGTGCGGACCAGCGTGGTTTTCGCCAGGCCGGGCACGCCCTCCAGCAGCGCGTTGCCACCGGCCAGCAGCGTCACCAGCGTCAGGCGAACCAGTTGGCGCTGGCCGACGATCACCTTGGCGACCTCGGCCTCGATCGCGCTGGCTGCGGCCCGAAACTGCTCCGGGCTAATCGTCGGCTGTGGGCGTGGTGCGGTTGTCATGTGTGCTCCTTATGACCGGCGTCAGGCGGCGGTCGTGCAGCTCTGCCGCGCGACTCGCCACGCCGAACGCTTGCTATTTATTCGGTGAAAGCTCCGAGAAATAATCGCGGACGTAGCCTTTCAGATGCGGCGGGATCGCCGATCGATCGAGCGCCTCGCTGGCGGCATCGCTGTAGTCCTGATAGACCTGCTCGTAGGGCACTTGCGATCCCGCGCTGGCACCTGGGCCGTACTGGCCCGGACGTACCTGCTCGTTGCCGCTCGATCCGATCTGACCGTTGACCTGCTCGCCCTGTCCGGCCTGTCCAGAGGGCTGGTATGGCTGATAAACGCTGTCGTTGCGGTTGCGGCCATCGCCCAGGGCCTGGCCCTGACCATTTTGTCCGACGTTGCCGCTGTTGCCGCTTTGACCACTGCCCAGGTTATCGGCGTTCGAGCCGCCACCGCTCGGCGACCCCTGACCCTGGCCCTGGCCTTGCCCCTGACCCTGGCCTTGCCCCTGACCCTGGCCTTGCCCCTGACCCTGGCCTTGCCCCTGCTGGCCTTGTTGCCCCTGCTGGCCTTGTTGCCCCTGCTGACCCTGCTGATTCTGCCCGGCCTGCGCGATCGACTGGCGGCCTTCTTGCAGCCGCGACAGCGTTTGCTCGCGGGCCTGGTTGTCGGCCAGCTGTTGATTCGACTGATTCGCCTGCTGGGCGGCCTGGCTCAGGTTTTGGCTAGCGCTCGCGCTATCGCCGTTACGCAGCGCGTCGGCGGCGGCTTGCAGCGATTGAGCAAGATCGGGGTTGGTATTGGCAAGATCGCTGGCCTGCTGTTCGAGGGCCGAGGCAAGCTGCTGCTGCTGCTCAGGCGAAAGTTTGGCGAGATCATCCACCAGCTTCTGAAGCTGCTCGTCGGCCTCGCTGGCCTGCGCATTCTGACCGGCCTGCTCGCCGCGCTCCTGCTTGAGACGGCGCGCTAGCTGTTCCAGACCGGCCTGACGAGCATCGGCCTGCGCGTCGAGGCGCTGGCGAAGCTGGGCCTCGGTCTTGGACAACTGCGCCAGAGCATCCTCGCGACTCTTGGGATTGGCCTGGAGCGAGCGCTTGAGTTCTTCCAGCTCCTTCAACAGGCGCTCGCGCTCGGCTGCCGATAGCTCTTTGTTGTTCCGCAGCGCTTCCTGCTGCCGATCGATCTTGTTGACCGTCTCGGCAACGGTTTGCTGGACGGCTGCACGCTGCGCCAGCACGGCATCCTGGGGATTCGGCACGAACTCTAGCGCGATGCCCAGCAGCAGCGGCCCGACGAAATAGGCGATCGAGCGTCGATCGAAGGCCAGGCCAATATGACGCGGCTGGACCCGCGCGGCTGTATCCAGCGCATCCTGCCGCTGCCGCTGCTCGACATCATCCAGATCGTGCTTCATGTCAAGCTCAAGCGCCGTCGAGAAGCGCTCGCGGAGGTCCAGCAGGAGATCGGTGCGGCGAGCGGTGGAGACAAGCGAGAGGCGGCGGAAGAGCAGATAGCCGAGCAAGGCCACCACCCAGACGGCGAGCGGCACGAGCGACCAGAGCATCAGCGATGCGATGGGCACGAATCGTCCGAGCGCCTGGATCAGGACGCAGGCGGTGCCGGGTAGCCATGCGGTTCGCTGCGCTAAACTGAGCGTATCGCGAAGCCGAAGCCGCCGCCGGATCGGGCGCAGATGCCGATACAGATCGTAGGTGGTTGTTGCCATAAAATAACCTCTATGGGCAGTATAACAGGTTCGACGAGTCGTTTCCGCTCCCTGGACGATCCAGCCGGATAGAAAGTTCCTGACGCAACCATTGTAGCAAAGTTACTCGCAGAGCACGCACCTGGGCGGATGATAGCTGCATGACGAGCAGCGCGGCTTGCTCAAGCTGGCGCGGTCTGCTGTGGTACAATCATCCGCCGTGAGGATTGTATGTCTGGATTAACGCTATGGCTTGTGCTCGGTGTGCTGCTACTGCCGACGTTCGGCGCGCTGCTGGCGCGCGCGCTTGAGGGCCGCAGCGGAGCGCGGGCCGTCCAACTGATCGGCGGGCTGGGCTTTGCCGGGGCGATCGTGTGTCTGGTAGCGCTGCAATGGAGGCCGCTCGACGCGGCGACGCTTGGCCGACTGACGATCTTTTTACCGTCCAGCGATGTGGTTGTGGCCCAGGATTCGTTCGTGGAGATCCCGACCGCCGCGCCGACGAGCACGATCGTCAGGCCGACAGCGACGGCGACGGCGACCACGAGGCCAACCAGCACGCCTACTGCCGAGCCGACCGCCACCCTTGAGCCGACGCCGACAGAAGTGCCGCCGCCGACGGAGGTACCGCCGACGGAGGTGCCGCCACCGCCGACGGAGCCGACCAGCCCGCCCGCTCAGCCTCGGCGCTACGTGGTGCAAAGCGGCGATACCCTGCGCGGCATCGCCGAGCGCTTTGGCGTGTCGGTTGGAGCGATCTTGCGCTATAACGGGCTATCCGAAGAAGACGGCGATAACCTGCGGCCCGGGCAAGAGCTTTTGATTCCACCGTCTTAGTCGATGAGTCTGGCGGCCTATCGACGATCGCCCACAGCGACGATCCGCCCGTGAGCGGATCGCGCGCCGTACCCCACCCGGAGCAGGCACCAT
>DASUTC010000206.1 GCA_036374795.1 Herpetosiphonaceae bacterium | reverse complement strand
GTTTTAAGTGCTGAGTTTATGCTCGAACTTAAAACTCATAACTCAACACGCAAAACTCAGATTCGCTCGATGATCGCTGCAATGCCCTGGCCGCCGCCGATGCACATGGTGATCAGCGCGTAGCGTCCGCCGATCCGTTGCAGCTCATAGAGCGCCTTGATCGTCAGGATACAGCCGGTCGCGCCGATAGGATGGCCCAGCGAGATGCCGCTGCCGTTCGGATTGGTGCGCTCAGGCGGCAGCTCAAGATCGCGGATCACCGCCAGCGCTTGCGCCGCGAACGCCTCGTTGACCTCGAAGACATCGATGTCGTTGATGTGCAGCCCGGTGCGATCGAGCAGCGCCCGCACCGCCGGAACCGGGCCGATGCCCATGTAACTGGGCTCGACGCCCGCGTGAGCGTAGCCCACCAGCCGCGCCATCGGCTTGAGGCCGCGCGCCTCGGCGGCCTTGCGCTCCATCAGCACCACCGCCGCCGCCGCGTCGTTAATGCCCGATGCGTTGCCTGCCGTGACGGTGCCGCTGCGGTCGAAGACGGGCTTGAGCTTGGATAGTCCCTCCAGCGTCGCGTCGGCGCGGACGAACTCATCAGTGGTGTATTGCGTGGTGCCGCCCTTAACTTTGATCTCGACCGGGAGGATCTGCTCTTTGAAGTAGCCCTCGGCGATGGCTCGCGCCGCGCGCTGCTGGCTTTCGAGCGCCAGCCTGTCTTGATCTTCGCGGCTGATGCCCCACTTGGCGGCCACGTTCTCGGCGGTCACGCCCATGTGACAATCGTCGAAGGGATCGGTCAGTGCGCCGACCATCGCGTCGACGACCGCGCCGTCGTTCATGCGCTGGCCCCAGCGCATGCCGGGCAGCCAGTATTGGGCGCGGCTCATATTCTCCGCGCCGCCCGCGACGGCTACGTCCGCATCGCCGAGCATGATCAGTTGCGCCGCCGAGACGATCGCTTGCAGGCCGCTGCCGCACAGCCGGTTGAGCGTGAACGCGGGCGTCTCGACCGGCAGACCGGCCTTGACGGCGGCCACGCGCGCCAGGTACATATCGCTGGTGTCGGTGTGGATGATGTTGCCGAAGACGACATGCCCGACATCGCCGGACGCGACGCCCGCCCGCGCGACCGCCTCACGCACAACCATCGCCGCAAGCTCGGTCGGTGGAAAATCTTTCAAGCTGCCGCCGTACTTGCCGATCGCCGTACGAACGCCGCTCAGGACCACGACTTCTCGCTCTGTATTGGCT
>DASUTC010000205.1 GCA_036374795.1 Herpetosiphonaceae bacterium | reverse complement strand
CAGCTCTATCTGCTCGATGCCCAGGGGGAGCCGGTGCCGCCCGGCGTGGTCGGTGAGCTGTACCTCGGCGGTATCGGCCTCGCGCGCGGCTACCATCACCGCCCCGACCTCACCGCCGAGCGCTTCCTGCCCAATCCCTTCGCCCAGGAACCGGGCGCGCGGCTCTACCGCACGGGCGACCTGGCGCGGAGTGATGCCGCCGGGCGGCTGGTCTTCGTCGGGCGGCGCGACCAGCAGGTCAAGCTGCGCGGCTACCGCATCGAGCTGGAGCAGATCGCGGCGCAGTTGCGGGCGTTTCCGGGGGTTGCGGATGGGCTGGTGCTGCTGCGCAGCGAGCGCGACACGCCGCAGTTGGTGGCCTATGTCGTCGCGGCGGCGCCGACGCTGGACCTGGCGGCGCTGCGCGCGTTCTTGCGCGCACGGCTGCCGAGCTACATGCTGCCGCACGCGATCGTGCCCGTGACGGCGTGGCCGCAAACGCCCAACGGCAAGATCGACCGCCAAGGGCTGCCGCTGCCGGAGCGCGAGGATGCGGCACTGGACGCCGCGCTGGTCGCGCCGGGCACGCCGCTGGAAGAGCTGCTGGCGGGCATCTGGGCGGACGTGCTGCGCCTGCCGCGCGTCGGCGTGCGCGACAACTTCTTTGCCCTCGGCGGTCATTCCCTGCTTGCCACGCAGGTTATCTCGCGAGTGCGCGCGGCTTTTCAACTTGAGATACCGGTGCGCAGCCTCTTCGATGCTCCAACGATCGAGGAATTGGCCCGCCGGATCGCGGATGCGCGCGGCGAAAGCCCTGAGGCTATTCCTGTCATGAAGCGCGCAAGCCGGGAGCAGGTGCTGCCGCTGTCGTTTGCGCAGCAGCGCTTGTGGTTCTTGGACCAGTTGGAGCCGGGCAGCCGGGCCTACGCCATGCCGATCGCCCTGCGCCTTCACGGTCCCCTCGATCGCGCCGCGCTCCAGCACAGCCTCGATGCCCTTGTCGCCCGCCATGAGTCCTTGCGCACGGCCTTCGGCCTCGTCGGCGACACCCCCGTCCAGCAGATCGCGCCCGCCCAGCCGCTCGCCCTGCGTTATGTCGTCGTGGCTGGGACCGACGCCGCCGCGCGTGAAGGGCAGGTCCAAACCCTGCTCGCCGCCGAGGTCCAGCAACCCTTTGTGCTGGCGACCGGACCGCTGCTGCGGGCGACGCTCTTCGGGATGGACGCGGAGACGCACGTGCTGCTGCTGAACCTGCATCACATCATCGCCGATGGCTGGTCGATGCAGGTCTTGCTGCGTGAGCTGGTTCAGCTCTATCGCG
>DASUTC010000204.1 GCA_036374795.1 Herpetosiphonaceae bacterium | reverse complement strand
CCCGATCCCGCGACCACGTACGCGATGAGCCGCTGCTCGTTTGTCCGATCCTCGCGCACGACGACCACGGCCTCGCGGACCGCCGGATGCCGCACCAGCGCGGCCTCAATCTCGCCCGGCTCGATGCGGTAGCCCCGCAGCTTGACCTGCTGGTCGGTCCGGCCCACAAATTCGAGCGTCCCATCCGGCCGATAGCGCGCCAGGTCGCCCGTCTTGTACAGCCGCGATCCGGGTGTGGCGCTGAATGAATCGGGGATGAACGCGGCGGCGGTCAGATCCGGTCGCTGGTGATAGCCGCGCGCCACGCCCGCGCCGCCGATAGAGATCTCGCCGATCACGCCGATCGACACGAGCTGCCAGGTGCGATCCAAAAGGTACACGCGGGTCTGCGCCAGCGGGCGGCCGATGGAGGGCGCCCGCTCGATCGCGCGCGGTATCGGCATCCACGTCGAGTAGGTCGTCGTCTCCGATGGACCGTACAAATTCACGACCTGCCGCACGGGCGTCTGCTCGTAGAGCTGCTGCACGAGATGCAGCGGCAGCACCTCGCCGGCCAGGTTGATCGTCCGGACCGAGGCGGGAATGGCGCGGCGATGGACCAGCTCGGCGGCAGCGGATGGCACGGTGTTGATCAAGGTGATCTGCTGCGCCGCGGCCAGGTCTGGAAGCTGCAGCGCGCTCTCGGCAATGATCGCACAGCCGCCGCAGCTCAGCGGCACGAACAGCTCGAAGATCGACAGATCGAAGCAGATCGAGGTGCCAAAGAGCACGCCCGCCAGCTCCGCAGGCGTGTAGACCCCGGTCGCCCAGGTGACGAGGTTGACCGCGCTGCGGTGTGCAATCATCACGCCCTTGGGCTGTCCCGTCGAGCCTGACGTGTAGATCACATACGCCAGATGGTCGGGCGTCGTGCGGCAGGGTGGTGACGTGGTGGGCAGCGCGTCCAGCGTGGGAGCGAGCTGGGCCAGGTCGAGCATCGTCACCGAGGGCGGTGCCGGGAAGGACATGGCGGTGCCATCGGCGAGCAGCAGGCTCGCCCTGGCATCCTGGAACAGGAAGCGGCGACGCTCGTCGGGATAGGCCGGATCGATCGGAACATAGGCGCCGCCCGCCTTGAGAATCGCCAGGATCGCAACGATCAGATCAACCGAGCGCTCCATACAGAGCGCGACGAGCACCTCCGGACCGACGCCGCGCTGCTGAAGATACCACGCGAGCTGATTCGTCCGTGCCTGGAGCGCGCCGTACGTAAGATGCTGATCCGCACAGACGACCGCAACCGCATCGGGCGTGCGCAGCGCTTGCGCATCGAATAAGGTATGGAGGCACTGCTCCACCGGCGCGCGCTGCTGGCTGGCATTCCAGGCCACGAGCAGGCGCTCACGCTCAGCCAGCGTGAGTAGATTAAGAGCCGTGACCGGCCGATCCATCTGATCGGACATACCCTCCAGAACGAACCGAAGCTGTTCTAGAAGCCGCTTGACGGTCATCTCATCCAGGCGGTGGGGTGAGTAGCCGATACGCACCGTCAGCGACGGCTGGGGTACGGCGATGACGGTTAGCGGATAATTCGTGCGCTGGAAGACTCGCAGATGCGGCGACTGACCAAACACCTGGGCGGGGTAGTTCTCAAAGACGACAATGCTCTCGAAGAGCGGTTGTCCGCCCGGAACATCACTCCAGCGCTGTATCTGCGCGAGCGGGCTGTACGCATACCGGGAGAGCTCGGCCTGCTGACGTTGCAGCGCGTGCAGCCAGTCGTGCAGCGTGACATCCGAGCGAATCCGGATGCGGATTGGCAGCGTGTTGATGAGGCATCCGACGATTGATGCGCTGTCCGGCAGGTCGGTGGGTCGTCCCGAAACGGTCACGCCAAAGACCAGATCGTGCTCGCCGCTGTAGTGGTGCAGCAGCAGCGCCCACGCGCCCTGGACCAAGGTGTTGATCGTCAGGTGCCTGTGCCGGGCCAGGGCTTGAATCATCTCCGTTGCTTCTGCCGAGAGGACGATCTGAGCGGTCGCAGCCTGATCGGTGGGGAGGACCGTGCTCCCTGGATCACGATCAAGCGGCAGGCGCGTTGGTGTCTTAAAGCCCTGCAAACGCTGGTGCCAGTAGCGCGCAGCCTGTTTCAGGTCTTGTCCGCGCAACCACGTGAGATAATCGCGGTAGGGGCGTCGCCAGTGCAGGCGCGGTATCCGACGCTGCAAGAGGGCGCTGTAGGCCATGAAGACATCGTGCAAGACAAGCGGCACTGACCAGCCATCCAGCAGCAGGTGATGATAGCTCCAGACGATCGAGCATGTGCGCGAACCGACCCGCATCACGGCTACCCGCATCAGCGGGGCGCGCGACAGATCGAAGGGCTGCCGACGATCGGCCTGCAGATAGGCTGAGAGCTGGGCTTCCTGCTCGTCGGCGGGGAGGTGGCTCCAATCAAGGTAGGTGAAGGGCAGCGTGACTTGTTGCCGAACGACTTGCAGTGGCTCATCGAGATCTTCCCAAAAGAAGGCGGTACGTAGAATCGGATGCTGATGGACAACATAGTGCCAGGCACGCTCGAAGACCCGCACATTCACATCGACGGGCAACATCCAACTGAAT